>JAUVAM010000323.1 GCA_030591745.1 Deltaproteobacteria bacterium | reverse complement strand
TCTGTGCTACGTTTTTTCCGATTCGCAGTATAACCTACGCCCTGCGATCGGAGCCGATCGTTCCATTGTGACTACGGGTTTTTCGGAGGTTCACCCCCGCGATTCGCCCCGATGCGCCGTCCACCCCTCCTGAACGGAACCCTCAAGATTTGGCTTGTTGCTTGCGGTAGTAATCTTCCAGGGCATCGCCCACGCGGGTGATGTTGTTGCGAATGCCTTCCACCATGCGTTTTTCGATCCGCTTGCCGATCAAAGGAATTTTGACCGTCACCTCGCCGGAAACGTGTCGCTTCAAATAGTCACCAGCCGGTTCGATGCGGCCCGTGCCGCTTGAGGCAAAGCGCTTCTTGCCCGCATTGGGCACATAGGCCCAGGTGTAGGAGCCTGCGGCTCTCCGAATCTCCTGCTGCTCTTCGATGATCAGGACCGGCACCTTCAGAAACTTCTGGGCTCGCGCGCTCAGGATACGCTCGGAACGCACGGTGCGGTAAATCACTCCGTCGCGATCTTCGTTGCGCACCACCTCGCGTACATCTTGCTTCAGGCGCTTTTTCACCCAGGCGTTGAAGTCGTCGCTGAGAACGATATCGAAATAGGAATCAAAAGGAATGCGGATCGTGTGTTCCACGTCGAAATGCATGTCGGCTCTCCGCCTCAGTTCAACAAAGTCTCGGGTTGGCGCAAGCCCTCGAGGACCTCTCGCAAGAAGGCCGCAGCCTCCCAGGCCTCGAACAAGCGCAGATCGTAGCTAACCCCCAGGGGAAGCATGGGTCCATCATGCCCACCGCGATGGACAGGGGCGCAGACCAAAAGATCGGCCACGGCCGCGGTCAGCAGGGTCGAAGAGACCCCCACCACACCCAAGGACCCCAGGTTGGAGACCACGAAAGTGCCCGCCTTGCGCACCGCCTTTTTGGCCGTGCTGCGTTCCATGCCCGCCACGTGATCCCGCAACCAGTACATGGGGCTGATGACGCCCCCACTGGCCAAGCGAGAAAACAAGGGGCGCAGCTTTCGCATGCGCACCAACTTGCCTGCTTTGCGCCGCGCCAGGACCGAATCCTCGATAAAGCGAGCGGCCGCATCGACCACCAACTCGTCGAATGGCCGGTGGGCCGCATCGGATACCACGGAAAAGCCCAGGTGGCCGTCGGCGTCCAGGGGCACGCGGAGCACCACGGCCTCGTTGTGCTGCACCTCGCCGCAGTGCAAGTAGTAATCATTAAAGGCTGGATGTGCGGTCAAAGCCCGAGCCGTGGCCCGGAGCACGAGGTGGTTGACCGTGGCTCGGATACCCGGCGGAAAACGCCCGGGCTGGTTGATCTCATCCAGCAGGGCTTTGAGGGGCAGCAACTCCACTTCCATGAACAGATGCCCGGTGGGCACCAGCAGATGGGAGGCGAAGTCGCGGATTACCCCACGGCGCTCCGAGATGAGATCATGCGCCTTCATACATCCAGCCCCTGGGCCAAGGCGTCAATAAAACGAGATGCCCGGCCCGCGTCCGAAAGCTTGTGATCGAAATCCAGGACCACGGGGTGTACCCGCCCCGCGGGCAAATCAATGGCGGCCAAAAGCACCAGGCGCGCCACCTGGGGACTGGCCACCATCCCACGCCAGTCCCTCACCCCCAAACTCGACAAATCAAGGATCTCCAAGCCGGCCCTGCCCTGCTCGCGCACCCGGTCCATGAAATCCGATCCCTTGTCCGTCAAGGCCTTACGCCAGATATCCAAATCGGCCTCGCTGTCCATGTGATCGACCTGCACCCAGCTCTGCCCGCCGTCTTTGCCCACCTTGAGCACAGGCCCCTTTTCAAGAAGCTTCAGGCGCAACTTGCCGTCGTAGCGACCCGCGAACAGGGGATCGACATTCAAAGCCTGGTAAGCCGCCCTGCATAGACGCGCCAGACGGCCCTCCTCCTCGTCGCCCAACAAATCCGCTTTTAAATCCTTACGGATGGACACAGTGGGGGCGATGCGGGAAGGCTTGAAGTGGCGGATAACCTCCACCCGCTGCTTGAGTCGCTCATTCCAATCCATGCTCGCCTCCATCCGGCCATGCCATGGGCGAATCCTCGTCCACGACGGCCGGGCCGATGGAATAGGGTTCGGGCTGTTCCAAATTGCGACGGATCTCGTTGAGCAAACGTGCGGCCGGGCCGGCATCGCAAAGACGCTGGTCGTAATCCAAACCCACGGGCAAAACCTTGCGGAAACTGAGCTTGCCCGCCTCATCCAACACGGCCTCTTCCTCGATGGCCATGATGCGCAGGCAAGTCAGAAGCTGGCCGAAAAAAAACATGGCCTTGCAGTCCTGCACGCCCAAAGTCCCCGGGTTGGTCACCACCACGGTGCTGGGGTTGTCCTCCAAAAACTCAAGGGCCCTGACATGCAGGAGCTCCCGCCCCACTCGCTTGGTATAAGGCAACAACCAAAACAGTCCCGCCATGACCCGGGAAGCCTGCAACTCTTCCATGCGATCTAGCTTTTCTCCCAGGGTCACTCGGCGGGCGGTGACCAGGCGGTGTGTTTCGGCTGCCACAGCCCTCAGGCTCATCGTATCCGCATCATCTAAGACGATGCGGGTGGCCATGCCACCCGTGTCCACCACGTTGGCCGCGTGGACCCGCCGATGCACCAGGGCGGAATCGCGCCGGGTATATTTGCCGTTGAACAGCACGTGGTTGCGCAGGGCGTTGGCCGAAGCTTTGGTGATCAGGTGGTTGAAGGTCACCCGCCGGGAAGGATCCGGGTCCTCCGCATTCAAGCGCTTGCGTAACGCGTCGGCAGCCGTCAAGTCGATGCGGGCCTGCAGGCACTGATTGGGGTACCAGTTAGAGATGTGGAACTTGTTGATGTACATGATGCGCTTGGGCACCCAGCCATCCAGTTGCCCGCGGCTCAGGCTGTCTGGAATTTGGGCCGGTCGTCGCATGGCCTATGCCTCCAGCCCTTCGGGGTTCTCGAGCGCATCGATGATGCCCCCGAGGAAAGCGCAGGCCCGATCCAATGGCACGATCTCCGCGCTGTAGACGAGCATGAGCGGCAAGCGCCGCTGTCGGAAAAAACCGCCCTTGTCATCGGGCAACACATGCCATTCGGCACTCAATGCCCAAAGCGCCGCCACCGCGGGCCGGCGCAAGAAGCCCTTGAAATCCTCAACCTGCAGGGTGCCGATGTCATGCAGGGCAAAGTCGCCCCAAACCGTCCGATGCTCGGCGAAACGCTCAGCCTGTACTGCGGGCAGGAGATAGTCGAAGCGCTCCCGGAGCTCTTTGCCCACCAGGTTGACCCAGCGGCGACGGCTGCGGCCGGGCAACACCTTCTTGCGGCTGCCCGCCTTGAAAACGGGCTGGGGCTCATCCCGCAAGCGAGCCGCGCCCTCGCGGATGACCCGGGCGAGGGCGTCAATGCTCAGGGTACCGGCTTCAGGCAAGACCAGGCTGCGGGCCTCATCGACCGTATCCACGCTCAAGCTCAGAGCCGGCACCGAGGGGGCTTCGAGTCGATCCCGGCCATCGAAAGCGCAGGCAAAAAGCGGATCTGCGGCCAAGGCCTTCAGGCTGGCCCGAGCCAGGGCACATGCGATGCTCACGTGCTCACCGCGACGCGCCTTGCGCCAGGCGTCCAGGGCGTCGATTCCTGCGCTCATGCGCAGATTGGCCGCGGCCACAAAATTGGCGTACCTGAGGCCGCCCACCAGATCCGCACGTGCATCCATCCGATCGGCCAAGACCTTGTCTTCCCGACTGAGCACGTCGATGTTCATGAGCCACCCTCCCCACGCCCTGCCCCCAGGGCCCCCTGGGGATCGGCCAGGCGCTTCTCCAAATCAAACAAGAAGTAGCCTGGGCCATCTGTGTCCATGACTTTGTGGCAAAAAGGCACGGCCATGGGCAGACGGGTGGTGAGCACCGGGCCCTCGTTGCCCTTGACCAGCAAGGACTTGGGCTTCATGACCACAAGCACGGCGACCGCCGGGCGCAGCACCAATTGATGAAAATCCTCGGCTCCGAAAGCGCCGGCGTCAAGCACGGTAAAAGTGCCTGCTTCGGATCCCGAATCCCCGCCCAAGGACTTTTCCAGATGAGGTGCGTAGTCAAAAGTAGACCCTTCCAGATCATCGATGAGTCGACCCAAGCGCCCGGAGCGATGCCGAGGTGGATGGGCCACGTGCTCAGGAGGCATGGCCTGAGGCATCAGCTCAGCAATGCGTCTGGCCATGCCCTCGGGATTTAGCCTATCGGCGTGCTCCACCACTACATAACCCAGACGCCCGTCATCCAATTTCAAACCCACTCGCAGGTGGATATCTTCGACGGGCTTCAAATCACGAAAACCGTTGAAACGCAGATTAAACAAAGGTCGATCCCGAAGTACTCGAGCCGTGGCGCAGAGCCAAAGGTCCCTGAGACTCACCTGCGACTTGCTCTGCAAAAGGTAATCCTGGGCCGGCTGCACCTCCACATCCACGCGGGTATGAACCGACAGGGTCCAGTTGATGAAGCGGTGGCGCGCGATGCGATCACTGTAACGGCGCAGATGTTCGGCAGGGTCAAATTGCACTGTTCTCTCCGAGGTCTGCGCATGGTAACGCCGGCGCCGCACCGGGTCAAGAGAGGGGGACGTTGTTACTTGCAATTCGCAGCAGGCTCGAAGAAAATGCGCCCCATGAGTTTGGTGAACTTTCCACACCTGCAAATCGTCATGCGTGGCGCGGCCTATGGGCCGGAGACCTTGGCCGAAATAGACGGCATGCTGGCCCAAGGCTCCTGCGACAACGGATGGCTCGAGATCGAGACGGCCGAAACGCGACTGGTCTGCCTGATCCACCAGGCCAAGACCCATCTGGCCGGCATGGTGGACGAAGACGGCTTTTCAGGCTTGAGCTTGGCCGAACTCCCCGAACGAGCCCGGCAATTGGAGGGCGCGGTCTGTAATTTGGTGGCGGCCGATCCCGTGCTGGTGCTGCTGGTGGCCGTACACTTGAGCAACCGGCCGGCGGTGGTGGCCTCAACTGACCTTCTGGATCCGGGGCATGTACTACAGGTGCTGGCCGAACGAGGTGCCGACGCCGCCTTGGCCCTGGATCGGGGCGGAGAGCGCACCTTGCTCTTCCTGCAAAAAGGCCAACCGGCCCGTGTTTACTTCCCAAAAGGTGTCAACGATCCGGACGAGGGCTCGGTGGCCGATCGCTTCTTGCTGCACGCCTTCGCACCCGAGTGCCCCGTCAGCCGCATCGAAGTCTTCCAGCGCCTGAACATCGAGCCGGACACCAATGCGGGCAAAAGCCTGCGTCAACTCGAAGTCGACGCCACCCCCCCACCACCACGCAACATGCTGGTGCAGTTGGCGAGCCGCACGGTCCTGCAGCAAGGCTTCCTTCCACCAGCCGTGGTCATTGGCC
>JAUVAM010000485.1 GCA_030591745.1 Deltaproteobacteria bacterium | reverse complement strand
GGACATCGGCGAGTTGGTCAGCCTATTGGAAAGTCGGGTCATCGATTATGCTTTCGTCTTTCGCTCCATGGCCGAAGAGCATCGGCTCAAGGTGCTCAGGCTGGATTCGGCCATCAATTTGGCGGACCCGAAGCAAGAGGCCGGCTACGCTCGTGCCCGAGTCAAGGTGAACATGCGAAGCGGACGCGAAGCGGTGACCGTCCGAGGCGCGCCTATTTTGTATGGTCTCACCGTGCCGCCCAAAGCCCCCCATCGCAAAGACGCCTTGACCGCGGCTCGCTATTTGTTGGGGCCCGAGGCGCGGCGGGTTTTCGTTCAGGCAGGATACAGGCCGCTGAAGCCCAGTCCGGCAAGCCCCGAGGATCGGGTGCCGCCGGAGCTGTCGGCCGAAAGCGAGCAACCCTGATGGCGCGTTGGCTCGCCGTATCCGGCATGGTGCTGGGCCTTGCCCTTTTGCACGGCTTGCTTTTGCTGCTCGGCTCGGACCTGGTGCCGCCCATCACCAACGGACTGATGTTCGTGGCCAATCTCTACGTTATGTTTTGTGGCTACTTGGTTTTGCGCGACCGGGGCTTTTCGGGCGTCTTGGGCTTCGTGGCGGGTTATCTGGTCCTGTTTGCCCTGTTGGTGCTGGGCCTCGAGCGAGTGAGTTTGTTTCTCCTGCTTGTACTCCTCTACGCTTCGGTTTTTCGTGTGGGCCTTTTGCTGGGGCTCTTCGCCATTTTTGTTATGAGCTATGTGGTTTTCCAGCCCTATGCATTCGAAACCTTCGCGCCCTTGGCCGCCGGCTTTTCGGCTTTTTGGTGGCTCAAAAAACAGGGCGCCTCGCGCTTTCTTTTGAGCTGTTTGGCCGTGGGGCTTTTCTCCTTGATGGCGGTCCTGCTGCCTTTGTTGCACCTCATCATTCAAGATACCGCCCAGACCATGTGGGCGGCCTTCACGCGCGCCGATGTGCAAAGCGCCCTGGGGGTGAGCCTGCTCTCTTCCACCATCGCCACCGTTTTGGTGGCCCTGGGGGGCATTCCTTTGGCTTACGCCATGGCTCGCAGCCGTTTTCGCGGGCAGGGTGTTGTTGAGGCGCTTATCGATTTGCCCATCCTGGTGCCTCAAAGCGTGGTGGGCATCGCCTTGTTGATCATGCTGGGACCAGGCAGTCCTTTGGGGCAGGCTCTGGAAGAAGCCGGGCTGGGCGTGGCCGGACGTTTTGCGGGCATCGTGACGGCCCAGGTTTTTGTGGCCTTCCCCTTCTTGGTCAAAACCGCGCTGACCGCCTTTGAGGCCGTGCCCCTGCATTTTGAAGACGTGTCCCGGACCTTGGGCGCCAAACCCGCGGTGACTTTTTGGCGGGTGGCCTTGCCCATGGCCTCCAGAGGTGTGGCCACCGGTTGCATCTTGGCCTGGGCGCGGGCGGTGAGCGAGTTTGGTGCCATCGTACTTTTTGCGCCCAACCCCTTGAGCGGCCCGGTGCTGGTGCACACTGAGTTTCTGAAAGCAGGCGCGGCCGAAAGTCGCCCCATCGCCTCCTTGTTGTTGATGGTTTGTCTGTGGATTTTTGTGCTCTTGCAGATTGGTCGGGCTTGGTTGCCCGCACCGTTTCGGACTCGCGCGGGTGGGGCATGAGTCTTGGGCTTCAGGGAATCAGCCATCGCTTCGGCGATTTCAAGCTGGGTGAGCTGAGTATTGAAGTGGGCGCGGGTCGCTACTGCGTACTTTTGGGCCCTTCCGGATCGGGCAAGTCGCTTCTGCTCAAATGCGCGGCCGGGCTCATCCGGCCCGCGCGCGGTCGGGTTTGGATGGAGGGCGAGGACGTAAGCCAGGTCGAGCCCGAGTCGCGTCGTGTGGGCTACGTGTTTCAGGATTCCTCTTTATTCCCTCACCTGAATGTGCGCGCCAACGTGGCCTATGGTCTGGTGGCGCAAAAGATGAAGGCCGAAGCCCGCGAGGCCCGTCTGAATGAGTTGGGGCCCGGTCTTGGCATCGACAAACTTTGGCTGAGAAGGCCCGCGTCCTTGTCCGGTGGAGAAGCGCAGCGGGTGGCCCTGGCCCGGGCCTTGGCCGTTCGGCCCCGCTTGCTCTTGTTGGATGAGCCCATGAGCCAGGTGGACCGCGCGGCCCGAGAAGGGCTGCAAGAGCAACTCAAGCGCCTGCATGCCGAACTGGGTTTGTGCGTACTGCACGTAACCCATGATCGAGATGAAGCGCGCGCCCTGGGCGAAGACTGCGTGGTCATGCTGGGTGGGCAGGTTATCCAAAGCGGGCCCACGAATGAGGTTTTCGAGCAGCCGGCTTGCGCCTTCGTGGCTCGGTTTTTGGGCGTGGGTCGAGAGGGTGTGACCGAAGTGGATTGCTCTGAGATTTGTCTGGCGGGCACGGGTCGCTGTGATCGGAAGGAGGCTTAGTCCTCAATGGAAGCCAACTTCTTGCCGGTGTGGAAGACCATGGACACCCCATTGGTCTCCTTAGACGAAAGTCACGTAGAGCTGTTCAGCGTGTTGGTGCTCTTCGCTCTGTCCCTGGTGGCCATGCTGGTTCGTCGCCACCGTCAGCCTGTGCGCCACATGGTGCAGCTTGTTGCGCTGCTGGTTTTCTTTTACGTGGTCTACTCTTGTCTGGGTGTTTTCGGCATGATCCGCAACACCCTCCACGGCGTGGGGCTGATCGGCGCGGTGTTTACCGAGTCCTTTTTCTGGATGAGTTTGCCGCTGGTTGTTTTCGCTTTCACCATCATCAGTGGGCCGTATTTCTGCGGGTGGATTTGTCCAACGGGCTTCTTTCAGGAGTTGGCGGCCATCTTGCGCGAGCAAGTCTTTCGCCTCATCCGTCGCCTGCCCTTCGGGCCGAGTTTGCTCAAACCCGGCCCGGTCAAGTTGGTCCTGGTGGCCGTTTTCTTTGTGGGCTTCATGGCCACGGTATTCGCTTTGGGCAACACCAAGCGCTTTTACGTGGAAGATTCCAGTTTGTACTGGGCGGGCGCGCTGATTCTTTTGACCTTCATGGTCATGGCCGGCTGGGCCAAGGATCGGGCCATTCGTGCGCTCAGGGGTTTGAGCCTGGCGATCATCGTGGGCTCGGCCTTTTTAAAGAGCGCCATTATTTCGCCCATGCATTTTGCCTTCGCCGATGTGCGTGATCCCGCTTCGGCTTTGACCACCCTGGTTCTGGTGGTGGCCAGCCTCTTCGTCAGCCGCGCCTGGTGCCGCTACGCCTGCCCCTGGGGCTATTTGATGGGCAAGCTGCACGGCTTGAGTCGCTTGCGAGTAGAGGCCGATCCCAGCTGCACGGCCTGTGGCGCATGCAATCTCGTCTGCCGGGTGGATGCCATCGTCAACGGCCAGGTTCGCCTCGCCGAATGCCAGTTTTGTTTGGCTTGCGTGGACATCTGTCCCTCGGGATCCATTTCGGTCGTGGACCTTTGGCGTAGACAGACGCAAGAAGCCGCGGCTCGCAAATCGATCGCCGGGTCGAACATCGATGGCGTGGAGACCTCCGGTGAGGGTTAAGCCCAGCGTTTTCTTGTCGACGCTGGCCCTGTTGCTCTTCAGCTTTTCGGCAGAGCTTCAAGCCCAGACACCTTGCGCGCCCTTTACGAATTCCGTTTGTACGGGCGATTGGCCAATGGCGCGTCGGAATGCCGCCAATCGGGCCTGGGCGATCTTGGACTCCGAGCCCGCCCGCCCGGTTCGGCCCTGGTCCATGTCCTTAGAGCCCCACCCCTGGCCACAGCAGACAGGACAGGTGGTTTGGAGCAGCCCGGCTCTGGGTCTCGTCGAGGGTCGACCGGTTTTGGCGGCCGGCAGCTACGACAAGCGGATTTACCTGCTGGACGCGGGCACGGGCGAAAAGCTTTGGCATTACACCACGGGTGCGGGCATACACGCGCCGCCGCTCATTTGGCGGGATCCTGTTGAAGGCAAGACCTGGATCTATGTCAGCTCCAGCGATCGAAGCCTTTACGGTCTGGACGCCGTCACGGGTGAGCGGCGATTCAGTCGCAGCCTGGAGGGCTACATGCCGACTCTGGG
>JAUVAM010000173.1 GCA_030591745.1 Deltaproteobacteria bacterium | reverse complement strand
GGTGGGCAGGTCGAAAGCATCGGACCAAGCGTAGTTTTGGCCCTGCTGACTCTGCCAAAGTCGATGCACCGCGCCGTCCGGGCGCAGGACGTCGATGAAGAAAGCGAAATGCTCGATGGTGTAGAGATAGCTGCCCGAACCCATGTAGCCGGTGAACAAATAGTTGAAGCCCGTCTGCCAGCTGCCGTCGTCGTTGGGCCGGCCGAAGATCCAGCGCTGGTCCGAACTCGCGTCGCTGTGGTCCTGATAGGCCACGTACATGCCCGTGTTCAGGACCTCGCCGTCGTTCTCGCCGATCCACAGGGTTGCTTCCAGCCAGCGAAAGGGGATGCCGTAGTGGCCTTCGTATCCGTCGCCCAAGCCCTGCAGAGCGAACTCGCAGTGGGTGGCGTCGAATTGCTCGGCGATTTCGTAGTCGGGGCAGTTGGTGGCACCGCCGTAACGGTCTTCCCACTGTTCATAGTCAGCGCAGGGATCGCTCGCCAAAGATGGGGCCAGCTCGAAGTGATAGTTATGCCCAAAATTTGAGTCGTAGACTTCGCAGCCGTCGGTGCTGCTGGCCAGAAACCAGAGGCTTATGGCCTGGGCCTCTTCGGGCAGCTCCAGGAGCAGGGGCCATGAATAAGCCCGGCTGCTTTCTCCCTCGTCCTCGATGGCCACGCCCACCACGGAGCCCGAAAGCAAGGGCCCGTCCGCATCCACTTGAACGAAGGCGGTGATGTCCCAGTCCGTGTCCTCGTTGCAGTCCGGCAAGCGGGCCAGCTCATAGTGGATGGCCAACTGGCCGCCCGCCCGCAAGACGCTCAGGGGATACTCACTCCAGTCGGCGCCGAAGTGGAGCGCGCTTGTTTGGGCCCGGTGGGTGCAGATGCCCGAATCCAGACTGAGGGAAAAGCCCTGGCCGCCCCGGGCCAGGTAGTTGTCGAAATCGCCCGGGTTGCGGTTGTGGTCGAAGACCCGCGTTCCGTCGGCTTTTTGGATGAAGGGGATGAACTCGAGGGTCGAGGCCATGAGGGTGTCAAAATCCGTGTCCGGGCCGGGCAGGTGGGCGTCCAGACGAAAAGTGTGCCTGAGGAAACCGGGCCCCCCGGGGCCTTCGGGTTGGGCTTGCACTTGCCACCACTCGGCCTCGCCCTGCAGATGGTAGAGTACGGCGACCGTGGTTTCAGGATTGAGGTCCTCGCTTGCCACGTCCAGGCTGCCCTGCCAGACGAAATGGCAGCCTGCCTCGTCGCAGGCCTGCAAGAATTCGCCATCATCGCCCCAAAGTCGGTGGAGGTAGCGCATCACCAGACCGCATTCGCGATCGGCCTCGTCCGTGGAGTCGGTCTGGCCGATGGCGGGGGCCTCGGCGGCAATACTCAGGTTGACCAACTCGGGTTCACGGTCCGGCGCGGGCCGGTTGCAGGCGGTCGGCAAGACAAGCCCGGCAAACATCCCCAGGCAAAGCGACAGGCCAAGTGCGTGATTGAGTCGATTCGTCATCTTGAGGACCTTTTTCTTGTGTTCAATCGTAGCAAAGTATCGTACATGTGAGCACACTTCGCAAGGCGAATTGAGAGGAGCCCATGGCCCACGAGTTTATTTATACGGTGCAGCATCTGCGCAAAGTCGTCCACGGTGATCGGGAGATCATCAAGGACATGTCTTTGTCCTTTTTGCCGGGCGCAAAGATTGGCGTTATCGGCGGCAATGGCTCCGGAAAGAGCAGCCTCTTGCGCATTCTGGCTGAAGAGGACAAGTCCTTCGATGGCGAGATTTGGCATCCCGCGGGCATCAAGATCGGCTATCTACCCCAGGAGCCCGAGCTGAATTTGGAAAAGGACGTACGCGGCAACGTGATGGAGGCCATGGGTGAGAGCATGGCCTTGCTTGCGCGTTTCGAGCAATTGACCGCCAAGTTGGGCGAGGAAATGCCTGCCGACGAGATGGAGAAGGTCTTAGAGGAGTACGGCAAACTGCAAGACGCCATCGAGAGTGCCGGTGCCTGGGACTTGGATCGCGTTTTGGATATCGCCATGGATGCCTTGCGCCTGCCCCCGGGCGACGCCGACGTGAGCAAGCTTTCGGGTGGGGAACAGCGACGCGTGGCGCTGTGCAAGGTCTTGTTGCAGCAGCCGGACCTGCTCTTGCTGGACGAACCCACCAATCATTTGGATGCGGAGAGCGTGGCCTGGTTGGAGCGGCACCTGGAAAGCTTCCCGGGCACGGTCATCGCCGTGACCCACGATCGTTATTTTTTGGATAACGTGGCCGGCTGGATTTTGGAGATGGAGCGGGGCGTGGGTCATCCCTTCAAGGGCAACTACTCAGGTTGGCTGGAGCAAAAACGCCAGCGTCTGGAAAACGAGGACAAGAAGTCTTCGGCTCGGGCAAAGACCTTGGGCCGCGAATTGGAGTGGGTGCGCTCTTCCGTCAAGGCCAGACAGGCCAAGAGCAAGGCCCGCGTCAAGGCCTACGAAGAGCTTTTGGCCGTGCAAGAGGCCGAGGGCGGTCGCGGTGGGAAATTGGAATTGGTCATTCCGCCCGGGCCGCGCCTGGGGGACAAGGTGGTGGAGGCCGAGGGCCTGTGCAAGGGCTATGACGAGCGTTTGCTCATCGACAAGCTGGATTTCCGGCTGCCGCCGGGCGGCATCGTGGGCATCATCGGCGGCAACGGCGCGGGCAAGACCACGCTGTTTCGGATGATCGCGGGCCTGGAGAAACCCGACGCCGGCAGCTTGAGCCTGGGCGAGACCGTGGTCCATGCCTACCTCGACCAGAGCCGGGACACGCTCGACCCCGAACGCGCGGTTTGGGAAGAGATCGCCGACGGCAAGGAAACCATCGAGATTGGCCGCAACAGCATCAAGTCCCGTGCCTATGTGGGGGCCTTTGGCTTTAAGGGCTCGGATCAGCAGAAGCGGGTGGGGGACCTGTCCGGCGGCGAGCGCAATCGGGTGCATCTGGCCAAACTGCTCAAGTCCGGCGGCAACTTACTCTTGCTCGATGAGCCCACCAACGATCTGGACGTGGACACCCTGCGGGCACTCGAAGAGGCCCTCCTGGAATTCGCCGGTTGCGCCGTCGTCATCAGCCATGATCGCTGGTTTCTGGATCGCATCGCCACCCACATCTTAGCCTTCGAAGGCGACAGCCAGGTGGTCTGGCTCGAGGGCAACTATCAAGTCTACGAAGCCGACCGTCGCCGTCGCCTCGGCGATGCGGCCGACCGGCCCCACCGCATGACCTACCGAAAGCTCATCAAGTCCTAAAAACGTGCTATACTTATGGTTTGTGACTCTTTCGTGGAGACGCTTATGCTCAGAATTAGGCGTTTGAGTATCACCATTCTGGCCATCGTGGCGGTTTTTGCATGCGCGCGTTATGGATTTGACGGCGTTGAAGAGTCGGCGCTGGTCTTTCCGGCCGATGAAGAGCCCGCCTTCGGTGGGGCTGAGCTCAACCAAATCGAAGTGGACGCCTTCGGTGCTCGCTTGTCGCGCTTGCCGGGTTTTGCGGCCTTGGACGCTCGTTTGCCGGTGCCGGCGGCCGCGGGTTCGGCGGAGGCCTTGGGCAAGCGGTTTTACTTTGGCGGCGGCAACGAGGCTTTTCCCAGCCAGGGGGCATGCAACGATCGCTTTTCGGTTTTGGATCCGGACACGGGTTTGCTTAGCTCGTTGACCAACCTGCCGTTCCCAAAACGGGGCATGGATGCCGTGGCCTGGCAGGGCGAGATCTATTTTATGATGGGTTTTTGTTCAGGTCAGTCGGATGCGGAAGAGCAGAAGATCTATGCTTACGATCCGCTAATCGGGCTTTTTTCGTACAAGGCTTCCTATCCCGATCAGGTTTATTACTTCAGCGCGGGGCTGGTGCCCTTCGGCGACGGCGTCGTCTCTGTGGCTATCGGGGGCTTAGGCTCCGGTCCCATCAAGGACGTGGTCCAGGGCTTTGACCTGACCACGGGTGAAACTTGGGCCTTTGCGGAAGTTCTGCCGGAGAAAAACAATCTGATGGCCGGGGCCGTGGCGAACGACGTGTTCTACGTTTTCGGCGGCACGGGCGACGAGGATCAGCCGCTGATAAACACCGTGGATCTCACGAAAAGCAGCATTTATGCAATCGAGGCCGATCCCATCCGCATTGAGCACATCGGCGATCTGGACGCGCCCGTGGCGGCCGCCTGCGCCGTGAGGCAGGCCGACGGCAGCATCATGATCTTCGGCGGCGAGCGCTATTTGTCCGGCCGAGCGGGCGGTTACATGCTTGAGGTGCTGGATCAAGTCATTCAGTTCGACCCGGCCGACTTCAGCCACAAGGTCTACGCCGAAACCCTGCCCGAGCCGCGCTCGGCCATGGCCTGCGCCGTACACGACCGGGGGCAGGTAGTCTTGTTCGGCGGGGCGGACGGCGAGCGGACCTCGCATGATCAGATCTGGGCCTTTGAGCCCTATGCCGAACTCGGCAGCGTGACCAGCCAGCCCGTGGATGCGGGTTTCGTCGGCGTCCGTTGGTCCTGGCTCACCGTCGACGCCGAGCTACCCGAGACCTGCGGTCTCACCTTCAGGCTTCGCATGGCCGACAGCCAAGACGAACTGCAGTCTTCAACCTGGGTCGACGTGCAGGTGGGAGAACTCGACCCTTCCTTGCCGCGTGGCCGCTATGTCCAATGGCAAGCCGAATTCACAAGCACCAACCCCCTGGCCACGCCGGTCTTAAACAAGGTGGCGCTGGTCTACGCGACGGATGACTGACCCTCCTTTTTGACTTTTTTTGAAAAAGTCATCAAAATACACATGGAAACTCCAAAAAGCGGGGCAAAATGGATTCACAGTATCCAAGATTCCTGTCATCTCCAAGGCAGAGCTTTTTTCTGTTCGGACCGCGTGGAACGGGGAAATCGACATGGCTCAAACGGACCTACCCAGAAGCCCTTGTTTTGGACCTGCTGAACCCGGAGATTTTCCGCAGCTTCGCGGCCAAGCCTGAGAGACTGCAAAATTTGGTCAATGCCCAGCCGGAAAAGTCGGTGGTGGTCATCGACGAAGTGCAGAAAGTGCCTCAGTTGCTTCCGGTCGTCCATTCTCTGCTGGAACAAGCGCATCCACCTCAGTTTGTGTTGACTGGCTCCAGCGCCAGGAAATTGAGGCGTACAGGCGTCAACCTGCTGGGCGGCAGGGCTTTGCTATGTCGGATGCACCCCTTTATGGCGGCGGAACGCGGGGCGGCGTTCTCGCTTGATGAGGCCCTGCGTCTGGGACTGGTGCCGCTGGTGCGAGAGGCCCTGGAGCCAGAGAGAACCCTGGCATCCTATGCCGCCTTGTACCTTAAGGAAGAAGTTCAGGCAGAAGGCCTTACCCGCAACGTGGGAGCCTTTGCGCGTTTTCTGGAGGTGGTCAGTTTCTCTCATGCCTCGGTGCTCAACGTCAGTAACATTGCCAGGGAAAGTGAAATCCAGCGCAAGGTGGTCGAGAGTTATCTGCAAATTCTGGAAGATCTTTTGTTGAGCTTCAGTCTTCCGGTGTTTTCAAAAAGAGCCAATCGGGCGATGTCGGTGAGACCCAAGTTTTACTATTTCGACACAGGCGTGTTTTGCTCCCTCAGACCCAAGGGTCCCTTGGATCGGCCAGAAGAAATCCATGGTGCAGCCTTGGAGGGCTTGGTGGCTCAACACCTCAGGGCCTGGGCGGACTATAGTGAGAACGACGCTTCTTTGTTTTTCTGGCGAACCCGGGGTGGACTGGAGGTGGATTTCGTACTGTATGGCGAATCCGTATTCCAGGCGATTGAAGTGAAAAACACAAGCCATATTCGCCCCAAGGATCTACGGGGTTTGAAGGAGTTCGAAAAGGACTATCCCCAGGCCGAAAGAATTCTTTTGTACCGCGGCCAGGAGAGGCTCCGGGTCGATGGGATTCATTGCCTACCAACCGAGGAATTTCTGCAGGCGCTTGTTCCCGAGACCGGGCTTGTCCCCCCGCTGGTCTAGTCGACCCACGATTGATCGGAATGAGCGTGGACAAGGGGAGGGGGAGGCGTTATTATCCGCTGCGTCTAACCTGTCGCCGGGATGGTGGAATTGGTAGACACAAGGGACTTAAAATCCCTCGGCACTGAGTGCTGTGCGAGTTCGATTCTCGCTCTCGGCATAAGCAAGCAGCCAGAATCGTTGACCAAAAATCAGCGACTGTGGCTGCTTCTTTTTTTGTGTCGTTATCAGGCGACCGCAGTGTGACCAAATTGTGTCAATTGCATTCTTGGTGCCGCGGTTGACACCTTCTTTCTGCAATCGCTATTCTGTTGGCATGGGTCTTCGCCAAAAAGAAAAACTACGCCACAAGTGGACCGTCGAAGAACTACGTCGAAAACTGGCCTGCCTGGCCGAAGATCCTTCCATCCGATTGGTGGTCCTGTTCGGTTCCATGACAGGAAAACAACCTGATCAGGCCCATGACATAGACCTCGGCCTGCTCGCGGACGAGGCCATCAATCTGCTGGAAATGACCAACCATGTCTCGCGCTTGCTCCACGAGGATGCCGTGGATCTGGTGGATCTTCGAAGCTGCTCTCCCGTGCTCAAAGCCAGCGTGGCGCAAAGCGGCATTGCTTTGTACGAACGCGAAGACGGGGATTTTGTGCATTTTGTCTCCTGGGCCTGGAAAGTCCACATCGACACCCAGCCTCTCCGGCGGATTCAAAGAAATTCGCTGAAGGATTACCTCAAGAAAATGGATGGTTCATGACCCCACTTGAAAAAGACATTCTGCTGAGGAAATCCAATCGCATCAGACAAAACCTGACTGCGCTTCAAGAGATCGCGGAAAAGGGAATCGATTCGTACCGACGGAATTTTCTGCATAAGAAAGCAGCCGAGAGGCTTCTACAGGAAATGGTTGAAGCGGCTATCGACATCAACCTGCACGTCCTCGCCTGCGAGCATTCCAAACAACCGGAAGACTACTATGAGTCCTTTATCCTGATGGGAGAAATGGGCATGTTGCCGGAGGAATTGGCCAAGCGCCTGGCCCCCGCGGCTGGTCTGCGAAACCGTCTGGTTCACCAATACGACGACCTGGACGACGCAATCGTCTTCGCCAGCATCAACGAATCATTAATTGTCATGCCCAAGTTTCTTGAAGCCATCGCTAAGCTTTGACCGTAAAGGGGGGCAGGCCCCATGCGAGTAGCCTTTTCTGCCTTGATCCTCCTGGCCTTCCTGGCCGTCGCGGGGTGTTCGAATCGGGACTATCCCTGCGGCAACGGTCTGCTGGAGTCCTTTGAGGCCTGTGAGGGTGATTTCTTGCGGGACGAGACTTGCCTGAGCCTTGGTTACAACTCAGGCCAGCTCGCCTGCCGCGATAACTGCACCCTGGATACGAGTGGGTGCGGCCAGATCGAGGTTTGCGAACCGGCCTGCGACCTGGACCTTTGCGAAGCCTGTTTCCAGGGCACCTGTACCTCGTACTGCAAGGC
>JAUVAM010000141.1 GCA_030591745.1 Deltaproteobacteria bacterium | reverse complement strand
GCGATTTTGGGGTTAATTCCGTGTTGCTGGGTGGTATTAAGATTCTCACCATGCTCGACCTAGAGCCTGGCGACATCGACCTGGCCTCCCATTGCGGCCGCCATTAACGCGGTAACTCCGTCTTTCTTGGAGGCATTAACATTCGCACCATGCTCGACCAAGAGCCTGGCGACATCGACATGGCCACCCAATGCGGCCACCATTAACGCGGTCACTCCGTCTTTCATGGAGGCATTAACGTAAGGATAGTCATTTCAAAGCACCCTTTTTGCATTTTCTACGACTGACTCTGCCAGGAATCGAATCCAAAATCAATTCTGATTTCTGCTCATAGATCGGCTGTCACTCTAAAAACGTGAATCTAGCCCAGATTGCTGAATCCTGAAGAAACCTATCCCTGCCCCCTGTTCGTATCTTCTGGTACCAGGAGATACGAACAGGGGGGGCAGGGAATTTCATTCCGGCCAATCCACATACTCGTCTACGTACTCCAATTCCAACTGAGGAGGTGCGCGTGGCGGGTGAACCGGCGGAGCTTCTGTTGGCAGGTCCAGGTGGTCCAATACCAGTTTTACGCTTTTCCAGGTGAATCCTCTTCGAGTTCCAGCAAGGCCATGAACTCCTGCCGAGTGGGCAGCCTGTAGCCCCTGGGGCAGGCCTTCATGGCCTTGTTCCAGTTAATTTTCTTCGCCACACCCCGGAAGTACTTGCCGGTCCATTCCCATACGGTCTCAAAGGTGCTACAGTATGGGAACAGTATGGGAGCTGGGTGGATAACCTCCATCGTCGGTCTATGTAATCTTGAAATCAAGAAAGAGAAGTGGGAGGGAAAACGTTGGCCTTAACAAGAACAAACCTGACTCATGCAGCCATTGGAATCCTACTGCTTGTCTCTTTGCTGTCAGGTGTCCCGGGATGCAGTGGAACGAAGGTTGTAGCCGGAGACGGAGACGGTGGTGGAGAGCCCGCGGAAGATGGATTTGATGGCGAGGATGGTGTGTGGCCTTACGATGGTGAAATGTCAGATGGCGACGGAGAAACAATCGTCGACAGGGATCCCGGGGAAGATTTCGGTCTACTTGTGCCGGCTGGCACTCAGGTCTGTGGGGACACATGGTACACAGACATATTCGAGGTTTACCGTACGAGGGGACGAGTCACATTAAAGGAAGGTGTGTTCCGATTGCCAAGAGATCAGGTAAGTTTCCAATTGGAATTGATAGAAAAACTGGAGTTTGGACCTGATAGAGATATTCTTATACCGACCGGCCCAGGAACTTTCACCCGCTACATTGAGGGTACGGAAATCGATGGATCCTACAGATATGAGTATCTGCAGGTTTTCGATCGGGGTGGAGAGAGATATGAATTCGTCTACAACGTTCAATTTAAGATTGAGGGTGGTGTTGCCATTGAACCATTGCTGGTCTTCGATGAAGAATACATCTCACGTTTTGACGGATACCACTCCTTCAACATGAAGGGTTATTTTCCGTTTAGGCAGAGGTTCTCAACCTGCATCGGTAGTCGCTTCAGGGGAATAAACCACGAAGTAAGCTTGGCTAATGGAGATCTTCTACAGATCGAGCAAAGAATGCAGAAGCTGGATGACGGATACGCATGCATGTATCATTGTCAGGCATTAATGGTTAGGGCGGTTTTTGAACGTGGTACGGAGCTTCGAGAAGTTACGGATACTTTCCGACTGGCCTATAAGGACATCCAACACAACTGGATCCAGGAGTACCTCGTGGTTTTCGATCAACCGGTTGATGAAATTTACGGGGTGTATATGGCCGAGGAGAGGGCCGCACAACAGACGGCCGAAGTTGTATATTACTTGGATGTTGGTCTGAATGTTATTGATTCTGTTAACGTAAGCAGCTACCAGTTTACATACGAAGAGACATGTGAAGGCCCAGCCGACTGCCCCGAGGGCCAAAGCTGCCGGCCGATCATGATCGGCTACGAGCTGACCGGCTGGTGCTTCGCCAACGAAGGCAGGGATCCCGTGGGCACGGCCTGTGACGAAGCCAACGACACCTGCGAAGTCTTTTGCATCGACACCCTCTGCACCGAATGGTGTACCTTGAACGAGGACTGCCCCGAAGGCATGGGCTGCGAGAGCTCCGACTTCTGCATCATCGAGCCCTGCGACGATCCCGAAAACATGGCAACGGCCACGGTTTGCTTAGAGTCTCGGTAACCGTCCGAACGACCACGTCTTGAAAGCACCACCTGTCTCACCGGCACCCGCTGGACACCAGCAGCGACCAAAGCCATGGGCCAAGATCCCACACTCCAATTCCACGAAGCAGTACAGGTGCGGCTGGGGATCCAGGAACCCGCGAGTTGCTTGACAATCCCTTGATCCATGAACAGATTTCACATGTTCGGGAGTTCAAAGGAGGCGGCGATCATGCGGATGGACAAATTTACGGTCAAAACCCAGGATGCCCTTCAGGCCGCCAATCAATTGGCCGGCAGCATGGGTCATCAAGAACTTAGCCCTGCGCATTTACTGCAAGCTCTGCTCGAACAGGATTCCGGCATCGTCGGACCCATGTTGGCCAAAATCGGCGTGGACGCCCAGGCTGTGAGCCGGGCTTTGAGCCAGTCTTTGGACAAACTGCCCAAGGTTTCCGGCGCGGAAGCTTATGTCGGTAAGGACCTGAAGAAAACACTGGAGCTTTCCCAGGATGAAGCCGACAGGCTCAAAGACGAATTCGTCTCCACCGAGCACCTGCTCTTGGGCATTGTCGCCAGCAAAAAGAGTAACGCCGGCCGGATCCTCGCCGACCTGGGCGTGGACAAAGACAAGCTGTACCGGGCCATGCAGGACCTTCGAGGCAACCAGCGGGTCACCGACCAGAACCCCGAAGAACGCTACCAGGCGCTGGAGCGCTACGGTCGGGACCTGACTGAATTGGCGCGCCGGGGCAAGCTGGATCCGGTCATCGGGCGTGACGACGAAATCCGCCGCGTCATGCAGGTATTGGGCCGGCGAACCAAAAACAACCCCGTGCTCATCGGCGAACCGGGCGTGGGCAAAACCGCCGTGGTGGAGGGTCTCGCCCGGCGCATCGTCGACGGCGACGTGCCCAAGACGCTTGTGGATAAACGGCTGGTGGTCTTGGACTTGGGCGCCCTGGTGGCCGGTGCCAAATTCCGCGGCGAGTTCGAAGATCGCCTGAAGGCCGTCTTGAAAGAAGTCACCAGCGCCGATGGCCAGATCATCATCTTCATCGATGAACTGCACACCTTAGTCGGTGCCGGCGCCGCCGAGGGGTCCATGGACGCCTCCAACATGCTCAAACCAGCCCTCGCCCGTGGCGAACTGCATTGCGTGGGCGCCACCACCTTGGACGAATACCGAAAGCACATCGAAAAAGACGCCGCCTTAGAGCGCCGCTTTCAGCCCGTGCTGGTGGGCGAACCCAGCACCCACGACACCATCAGCATCCTGCGCGGCCTGAAGGAAAAATACGAAGTGCACCATGGCGTGCGCATCCAGGACGCGGCCCTCGTGGCCGCCGTCATGCTCTCGTCCCGCTACATCTCGGATCGTTTCCTGCCCGACAAAGCCATCGACCTGCTCGACGAGGCGGCCAGCCGCCTGCGCATCGAAATCGACTCCATGCCCACGGAGATCGACGAGGTAAGCCGGCGCATCACCCAACTGGAATTGGAGCGGGAGGCTCTGAAGAAGGAAAAGGACAAAACCTCCAAGGAGCATCGAGCCGAGGTGGAGCGGGAAATCGCCGATCTCAAGGAAGAAATCGGCGAGAAGAAAGCCCGCTGGCAGCAAGAAGTGGCGGTCATCCAGGGCATTCGGGAGATCAAAGGTGCCATGGACGAGGCCCGCAACGAAGAAGATCAAGCTTTGCGAGCCGGCGACTTGGCCCGGGCCTCGGAGATCAAGTTCGGCACCATGGCCAAGCTGGAAAAGCGGCTTGCCGAAGAACAAGAGCACCTGGCCGAAGTGCAGGCCGGGGGTAAGATGCTGAAAGAAGAGGTGGAATCGAACGACGTGGCCGCCGTGGTGGCCACCTGGACGGGCATCCCGGTGGACAAACTTCTGGAGGGGGAGAAGGACAAACTTCTGCGGATGGAAGACCAGTTACGAGAGCGGGTGGTGGGGCAAGATCCGGCCATCGAAGCCGTGTCCAACGCCGTGCGCAGGGCTCGCTCGGGTTTGGCCGACCCCAACCGGCCCATCGGCTCCTTCATCTTCATGGGCCCGACCGGCGTCGGCAAGACCGAACTGGCCCGGGCCCTGGCCGAGTTTCTCTTCGACGACGAAGCCGCCATGGTGCGCATCGACATGAGCGAGTACATGGAGAAACACGCGGTCTCCAGACTTATCGGCGCACCCCCGGGTTACGTGGGTTATGACGAGGGCGGCACCCTGACCGAAGCCTTGCGGCGCAGGCCCTACACGGTCGTCTTGTTTGACGAGATCGAAAAAGCCCATCCGGAGGTTTTCAATGTGCTGCTTCAGGTCTTGGAAGACGGGCGCCTGACCGACAGCCACGGACGCACGGTGGATTTCAAAAACGCCGTGGTCATCATGACCTCCAACGTGGGTTCGGAGCTCTTAGCCCATCGTGCGGAACAACCAGGCACACAGGATCGCGAGCAACTCATCGACATCCTGAGCCAGCACTTCCGGCCCGAGTTTCTGAACCGAGTCGACGACGTGCTGGTCTTTGGAAGCCTCGGCAGAAACCACTTGAAGCGCATTGTCGACATACAACTCGGCCGCTTGCAGTCCCGGCTTGCCGAACGCAAGATGAGTTTGAATCTGTCTGACGATGCAAAAGAGCACATCGCCGAAGCAGGCTGGGATCCGAAGTTCGGCGCGCGGCCCATCAAGCGCGCGCTCCAGCGCCTGATTCAGGATCCCCTGGCCAACCTGATCCTCTCCGGCGAATTCGGCGAATCGGATAAGATTCAGGTCGAAGTTGTGGAAAATCAGCTCAAATTCAGCAAGGCTTGAACCCGAAGGGAACCTGACGGGCAGAAAGCTTGTCGCAGTGGTTCCAATCAACAGGAGACGGCATGTCGGCCAAAGAACCCAAAAACGAACAACGCATAGCCCATGTGGCGGCCCGGAAACAGAGCCGATTCGCCTGGGCTTTGGCCACGGCGACTTTGCTCCTTTTGGTGGCCCTGGCCCTGTGGATGAACAAACTGCAAGAAAGCGTCGGCGTCGTCGATGATGAAAAAGAAGCCACCTTGATCAAGCCGGATCCGGACGGCGGCGTGAGCCCCGGAGACGAACGGCCCGTGGCCTTCGAAAATGAGCGATGCCGTCCCTGGCACGTCTCGACCGCCGTGGCCAAAGCCAGCCCCAAGGCCAACTTCATCCTGGTTAACTCCACTCTGGCTGATCCCTACGGTCTGGTGCTCAGCGGCTTCACCAAGGCCTGCGGTTCGGAGCATCCCACCCTGGTGGCGGAGCAGATCAAGCCGGGTCAGTTGGCGGCCCTGGTCGAAGCCCAAAAGCCCACCGCCGTCGTTTTGGTGGGTGCGGCCGCGCTTGAACAAGCCAAAGCCGAAGCCGGCGAAGCCACCTGGTTGTTTGCCAAAATACCCGATCCCCACGCTCAAAAGCTGGACGGCCCCAAGATCATCGGCGTCTCACCCTGGGTCCCCATGGCGGCGACCGTGGTCCACGTCTTGCGCCCCCTGCCCCGCAGCAAAACCAAGCTGGTCGTCATCTATCCCGCCAAGATGCAGATTTTGGCCGAACAAGCAGCCGAGGCCATCAGAGCCGATGATCGCAAAGCCACCCTCATGCCCCTGGAGTCGGCCGAGGATCTGGACGAATTGCTAAAACTGGCTGCCGAACAAGGAAACGCCTGGATGGTCATCCCCGACCGGAAGTTGATCGACCACAAAATATTCAATCGAATCCAGGTGGCCGCGGAGAAGAAAAAAATCCCCGTACTGGTCACCGACGAAGAACACGTGCGCGCAGGCGCATACGCCGGTGTGGGGCCTGATTCTTTCCGCGTCGGCACCCAACTCTGCCATCTGGCCGGTGCCGTCGAAAGGCAAGAGCTGCCGGAGGGCTCCCTCATTTTCTGTCCCGAGTACTCGTTTTCCGTCGTGCATTTGGCCATCGTGGAAAAACTCGGCTACATGCTGGAGCACAAACATCTAAAACAGGCGAAGTTGTATAAATGGCATTAAGTACACCCATCCGACTCATCGCCTTTGATCTGGACGGCACCCTGGTCGACCGAACGGTCTACATCTGGCAAACCCTCCACGATCACTTCGGCTCCGATCCCACCCGTCGCGAACAAGCCAAAGCCGACTTCTTCGCCGGCCGCATCCCCTACGCCGACTGGTTCGCCCACGATTTGGTCTTGCTTCGCGAACGCAAAGCAACCCGCGAAGCCATGCTGGACTGCTTCGCCGACCTCCATCCGGTCGAAGGCGCAAAAGAAATCCTAAACACCCTCGCCCAACGCGGCTACCGCCTGGCGGTCATCTCGGGCAGCTTAGACGTCCTGCTCGATCACTTCTTCCCCAGCCACCCCTTCCATCACGTCTTCATCAACCGCCTGCACTTCGATGAATCCGGCCACATCCAAGGCGGCGATGCCACCCCCTACGACCTGGAAGGCAAGGCTCGGGGCCTGGAGGAACTGGCAAGGCGAGAGGGACTGGAGCTAGCCCAATGCGCCTTCGTCGGCGACAACGTCAACGACCTGGACGTAATGAAAATCGCGGGCCTTGCCATCGGTATCAACATCAAGCATCCGGATGTGGGGGAGGCTGCCGATTTGGTTTTGGAGCCGGGGGCGCTTTCGCGGCTGTTGGAGATCTTTCCGTAAGCAATAAGTCGCTGTTATCTTACAATAAATAACTATTCTTGCGTTTTACTCAATATACTGAGTAAAATTACTCAATATACTGAGTAAACTGAGGTTCCATGGACAAGCCCTTGTATACAAGACCGATTTTCGACTCGATACTCCAACGAGCCCGCGAAGATCGGCAATTCATCCAAATCCTTGCGGGCCCAAGGCAAACTGGAAAAACCACCCTGGCCCGACAACTGCTGGAGCAAATGGGAGGCGGCCTCTACGCCTCGGGAGATGATCAAGCGATAAGCAGCAACTGGATAGAGCAACAATGGGAATCGGCACGACGAGACACAGACCTTCTTGTGCTCGATGAAATCCAAAAGGCAAACGATTGGCCCGAACGCGTCAAACGCCTCTGGGATGAAGACTGCGATGCGGGGCGCAAACTCAAAGTCTTTCTCCTCGGCTCGGCCCCACTACTGATTCAGCAGGGACTGACCGAAAGCCTGGCGGGTCGCTTCGAGCTCATCCCCGTGGTCCACTGGTCCTATCCAGAAATGCGTGATGCCTTCGCTTGGGATCTGGAGAGCTACCTCTATTTTGGCGGCTACCCCGGCGCTGCCGGACTCAAAAAAGATTGGCCCCGCTGGATGCGCTATGTGCAAGACGCCCTGGTAGCGACCACGGTCTCCAAAGACATCCTGCAAATGACCCGCATCCACAAGCCTGCCCTGCTCGAGCGTCTATTCGAACTGGGCTCTTATTACTCGGGTCAAGTGCTCTCCTTCCATAAGATGCAAGGTCAACTGCAGGACGCCGGCAACACCACCACGCTGGCGCATTACTTAGACCTGCTCTCCGCTGCCGGCTTGCTGACCGGCATCCCCAAGTTCACCACGGGACGAGTTCGCACTCGGGCGTCCAGCCCCAAACTCATGCTCTACAACACAGCCCTCCTGACCGCCATGCGAAGACAGCCGCCGGAAGACTACCGTCCGGGCCGAGAACTACGCGGCCGCCTAGTGGAAAGCGCCGTGGGCGCTCATTTGCTCAACGCCATTCGCGGCAGCACATTGGAGTTATTCTACTG
>JAUVAM010000589.1 GCA_030591745.1 Deltaproteobacteria bacterium | reverse complement strand
CTCCTTGATGATGGGCGGCACATTGTTCGACCAACTGGTCATCGGCGGAGGCTTCTTTCTGGACACGGCACCCGCGCCGACATACGAGTCAGGCGGTACGGAATCAACGATCGACTTCAAGCAGTTTGTCCTCGGACTGGGACTCTATTTGGACTACTACCTCAGCCCCGAAGGCGGACTTCACTTTCCGGTGTTTTTGGGCTGGGGCGGCCTTGAGACCGCGGTCGATGGAAGCGCGTGGGGATCCGACCCCACCGGCTTCGTGATGTATTTCGGCGCCGGCTACGATTGGTTCTTCGCGGATGAGTGGAGCATCGGCGCGACGGCCCGCCTGGTCATCGCCCCCATCTCCCTCGGCGATGTCACCTACCTAACTTTCGCTCCCGGAGTCGTGGGCTCGCTGACCTGGCACTGATTTCTCGTTCTCTTCCAGCTCGGGCAGTTTGATGTGCACCGGCTTGACGCCCCAGATGTCTTTTGCGTACTGGGCGATGGTGCGATCGGAGGAGAACTTGCCGGAGTTGGCCAGGTTCAGGATGACCATCTTGGTCCAGGCAGCCGGATCCCGATAGACCTTTTCGACCCGGCGCTGGCAAGCCGCGTAGTCGTCGAAATCGGCGCAGACCAGATAGGTGTCGGTCTGTCGCAGGTGCTCGGTGATCGGTCGGAAGCGGTCCGGCTCGTCCGGGCTGAAAAAGCCCGACTCGATCAACTCGATGGTGCCGCGTAGTTCCGCACTCTTTTCAATCATCTCCGAGGGCTTGTAGCCCGAACGCTTGATGGCCTCCACCTGCTCGGCGGTCCGACCGAAGAGGAAGAAGTTCTCCTTCCCCACCTCCTGGCGAATTTCGATATTGGCCCCGTCTAAGGTGCCGACGGTGAGCGCGCCGTTCATGGTGAACTTCATGTTGCCGGTGCCCGAGGCCTCCATGCCGGCCATGGAGGTCTGCTCGGAAACGTCGGTGGCTGGGATGATCGTCTCGGCCATGGACACACCGTAGTTGGCCAAAAACGCCACCTTGATCCGCCCGCGCACCAGGGGATCGTCGTTTACCATGGCGGCCACGTCGTTGATCAGCTTGATGTGTAGCTTGGCCATGGCATAGCCGGGGGCCGCCTTGCCGCCGAAGACAAAGGTACGCGGCAGCATATCCATATCGGGCTTGGCACGGAGCTGACGATAGAGGCTGACGATGTGCAGGCAGTTAAGCAGCTGGCGCTTGTACTCATGCAAGCGCTTGATCTGCACGTCGAACAAAGAGTCCAGATCGGGCTCGAAGCCGTGCTGGCTTTTGATGAGCGAAGCCAAGCGGCGCTTGTTCTCGCGCTTGATGGATCGCAGCTGCTTTCCGAAAGTCTCGTCGTTGACGAAGTCGGTCAACTTGCGCAGCTCGGTCAGATCGCAAATCCAATCCCGACCGATGCGCTCGGTGATGGCCAAAGCCAGGCGCGGGTTGCAAAACAACAACCAGCGACGCGGGGTCACCCCGTTGGTCTTGTTGTTGAAGCGCTCCGGCCAAAGCTCGGCGAAATCGGGCAGCAAGTTTTTCTTGATCAATTCGGTGTGCAGCTCTGCCACCCCGTTGACGCTGTGGGCACCCACCACGGCCAGGTTGGCCATGCGGATCTTCAGGGTCGGGCCCTCTTCGATGATCGACATGCGGCGCTTCTTTTCGTCGTCTCCGCCCGTGACCACATGCACGTGGCGCATGAAGCGTCGATTGATTTCGTAGATGATCGACAGGTGGCGGGGAAGCAGGTGCTCAAACAAGGACACCGGCCAGCGCTCCAGCGCCTCGGGCAACAATGTGTGATTGGTGTAAGCCACCGTGCGCTGGGTCAGATCCCAGGCCCTGTCCCAATCGATGTCCTCCTCGTCCACGAAAACGCGCATCAGCTCGGCCACGGCGATGGAGGGGTGGGTGTCGTTGAGCTGGATGGCCACCTTGTCGGGAAATTTGTCGAAGTCGTCGTGCTTTTCTTGATAGCGCCGAATGATGTCGCAGATCGAGGCCCGTACGAAAAAGTACTGCTGCTTGAGGCGCAGTTCGCGGCCCTCCGGGGTGTCGTCCTTCGGGTAAAGCACCTTGGAGATGCTCTCGGTCAAGGCCTTTTCCTCCACCGCCTGGCGGTAATCCCCGTCGTTGAACACCGCCAGGTCGAGATCGTGGGATGCGCGGGCCGACCACAGGCGCAGATTGTTGACCGTGTCGTTGTTGTAGCCGGCCACCGGCATATCGTAAGGCACCGCCAAGACATCACGGGTGTCGACCCAACGGGTGCGCAAGCGCCCGTCCCGACCGGTACGCTGCACCTCGCGGCCGTAAAACTTGACCGATACGGTGTCCTCGTGGCGGGGCATCTCCCAAACGTTGCCGAAGCGAGCCCAGGCGTCGGCTTGCTCCACCTGACGACCATCGCGCATGCCCTGGGCGAAAATGCCGAACTCGTAGCGAATGCCGTAGCCGTTGCCGGGCAGGGCCAAGGTGGCCATGGAATCGAGGAAACAGGCCGCCAATCGCCCAAGGCCGCCGTTGCCCAAACCTGGGTCCATCTCCTGCTCGAGAAGACGGCTCAGGTCGACGCCGTAGCGTTTCAGAATCTTGCGAGCCACCTCGTACTGACCCAGGTTGATCAGATTCAGCCCCAATGAACGCCCGAGCAAAAACTCGGCCGACAGATAGTAAATATGCTTGGGGTCCTGTTCCTTATAAGTACGCTGGGTTTCAATCCAGCGGTGCACCAATCTATCTCGAGCGGCGTGGGCCACGGCCTGAAAAATGTCCAAAGCGGTGGCTGATTCTTCGTCCTTGGAGCAGGTGTAGTGCAGGTGGTCGAGCACCGCCCGCTCCAAGGTGACCGGATGCATACCGGTCCGATCGTCCTCCACCACCACTTGGACCGCGTCCCTTATTTGTCCGTTCCGCAAATCAATGCTGCTTCGATTGCTTGGCATGGCTGCCCCTTTGCTACTGAGTGCCCCCAATTCCCCGGCAGACGCCGCCAGGTTCTCGAGGAGATATGAAGTTTTTTGAAGATGTCATACTATCAATAGTCATGCTGGAATGAAAATCGACGGATTGGAGTTGTCCTTTGCGAACCGTTATCGCTACATTGTTCTCCTTGGCGCTGCTGCCCATGGTGGCCCAGGCAGCTCCAGCCGATTTTACATTCCATGAGTATTTCGTCTATCGGGATTTCGTGGCCG
>JAUVAM010000026.1 GCA_030591745.1 Deltaproteobacteria bacterium | reverse complement strand
TGTTCACGCTTTTTCTTGTCCCCTAGGACATCGTAAGCCTCGGACACCTTCTTGAATCGGTCCTCTGCCCGTTTGTCGCCGGGGTTGTGATCCGGATGGAGCTTTCGCGCCAACTTGCGGTAGGCGCTCTTGAGCTCTTTTTGAGAGGCTTTGGATCTAACGCCCAATATGTCGTAAAAGTCTGCCATGTTTGATGTTCCGGGCTAAAAACTAATCATCCAAATGGCTTTTGTCAATGCGTCTTGGGTCCGATACCAGGGGCGCAGACATCATTTTCCAGCGCGCATGCGAAGCAAAATTCGCTTGCAGAGCTTTCGCTCCGGGCCTTCTCCCTGTCGGGAAAACTTGCGCAAGAAAGCCGCCGCCTTTGGGGATTTTCCTCCTCGCCGAGAAACCTCTTGGGCCCAAAGCCCAAGAGCCGGATCTGCTTCAATGTCCTTGACCACATTAAACACGGCATTGGCAAATCGACCCGGGTTGGCTTCGCCCAACTCATACAGAGACTTGGCCAGACGGGCCTGCATGGCCGGCGGGGCCCCTGCCGCCACTTTGAACAGAATCTCATTCGCCGGCGGGTCCTCAACCATGGAGGCCTGGTTGGTCAGCTTGACCAGCATTTCCTCAAAGATCTTCGGGTCGGCTTTGGCCACTGCCTCCAGGCCCTTGGCATGGGCTGGAAAACCCGTCAAAAACTTCTTGTCATAGCCGTCGATTCGCACCCGGGCCAGTCCCAACCCGAGTTTCACGACCGGATCTTCAACGCTGCGCTGGCTGGAGATGATGACCTTGCGATACGCCGGATCCGACAGGGCCACCGCTGCTCGCA
Organism: Deltaproteobacteria bacterium; assembly: GCA_030591745.1. The sequence continues at coordinate 12,612 of JAUVAM010000026.1, read as the reverse complement.
AGCGATCTCCTTGCGCCAATCCCGTATCAGCCAACTGACGTTTGAGAAACAGCAAACTCGGCTTCTCGGGCATGGGCTTGTCAAAATGCGTGGCCTCTTTGGACCACTCCCCCATGCCCGCACCCAGGTCGTCAAAGCAAAACTTGTCACCTTCTCTCAAGAGCGGAATGCCTGCTTCGCCTGCCTTGGAGTCCAGCACCAACAGCGGCCCCCCTGTCGCCGTCTTCAAAGCCTTGATCGATGCCGAATCAAACAGACCCGCGGAGATCTTTCGTCTGGCCGCAATCAGGTCTTTCTGAAAGTTTTTCTCACTCGTATGAGCCATGAGTTTTGACGAGAAAAACAGAGCCAGCACCTGGGGGGTTTTTTCCAGCTTCTTGTCACCCAGGGCTTTCAAGTATTTCGTCCACATCGCCTCAGCCTGGGCCTTATCGGCAGCGGGCGCATCAGGCAACTCTCCATATTTGCCGGAGGGACAGGCCACCAGAAACAAAGACAGAAGCCACAACAAGGCAATCGATTGCCAACGCATGTTTAGTCCTTTCCATGGGTTTGGAAACTTCGAAGATTATACTCAGGCATTTCCGCTCTTGCCAAGTCCTCTCATGTTGTGCCAATAACAGAGCATCTTCTGGAGGTGTTCCATGCTGCAATCGTTCGTGGGTCGAGCTCTGCTCCTAATGTCATTCACCATGGTCTTGCCTGTCCAGGCATCAGAAGAGGAAGCGCCAGTCAAGGCTGTTTTCAAGGTGGACAAACATCTGCTGGCCGTGCAGGTCGGTTTTAGCAAAGACGGCCAGTGCAAAGCCACCAGCGGCAGAACACTCAAGGCCTGGCGCGTCCCTGGCTTCCCCGCCATCATCCCTCACTTCGAAAGCTGCACGACCGTCTCCTCGCCCCAGGGCGGCACCGTTGAATTTCGAATCGTGGTCAAAAATCCCGCAGGGGAAGAAGTGACCTCGGTGGACGGTGTCTTGGAGTTGGGTGAAGAGGGCTCCAGAGGCAGCGCCAGTCAGGCCATCAATTGGGACGATTTGGAAATACCCAAAGCCGGCAAGTACTACATGACGATCGAAGTGGAGGACCAGGAGGTGGCCAGCTATCCCCTGCGCTTCAGTCGAAGCCGCAAGAAAAGAAGCAGCAAGCGCAAGTAAAAAAGGGCTGGGCATCTCTGCCCAGCCCTCGGAAAGCCTACTCAGCCTACCCTATTCCAAACAACTCACCGGAGCGATGAAGTCGTGTGGATTCTCACCGCCGCCCATGCTGTTGACCAAGCTCACTTCCTGGGTCGAGCCATTGATGGTCAACACCTGCCAGAAGTAGCCACCGCCGGAGGACGGCACATTGATGCCCGGAGCCTCCACTTCCTCGTTCTGACCGTTGTAAATCCTGATCTTGGCCTGGGAGCTGGAGAAAGGCGTACTCTCGTCCGCATAGGTGCCGCCCGGGTACTCGTGATCGTTCTGGGCACCATAGTTGTGTACGAAGACCGTGTATGTACCCGGATCGAACTGGGTGAACGTCAGAGTCTCGGGACCATAACCACTTGTCTGATCCACATCCAGGGCCACCCATGGCGCCGCATCACGGCTGCCGCGGCAGTGGGCCTCCACGCCATCTTTGACCACGTCGCGGAAGAAGATATGGCGTCCACCTGGGGTCAAGCAGTGCAAGTCCAAGTCATTGGGACGCTCGCCCCAGGACAACATGATGCGCCAGTTGCCCGGCTCCAAAGGAGACATGATGCCACGCTGGTCCGGCACCTCGTCGTTGTTGGGATCGCCATCATCGATACCGCAAACGATGACGTTGAAATACGCGTCGGCGTACCCATCCAACTGGGCATGGGCTGTGTAGTGCCCGCTGTCCAAACCCGAGACGCTGTAGGTGCCATCGGCAGCACAATCCGTCGAGGCTACGATATCGCCAGTACGCATGTCCAAACCGGCCCGGAAGTCCAGATGCGCCGCAATGCCGTTGTTGTTGGTCGCATCGACCACATCACCAGAAGCGGTACCCGGTGCGTCGCAGGCATCGGTGATGGCCTTCAGCTCCGTCACATAGACGGTCTGATCGGCTTTGACCTCTACCGCCACGTCGGCCGGCAGGTAACCTTCCTTCTCCACGTGGATATTGTAGTTACCGACTTCCAGGCCTTCCTTGCTGTATGAACCGTCCGCCGCGGAAGTCAGGGTCGGCTCTATTTTTGTGCCGTATTCCTTGAAGATATCGATGGTTGCGCCCGGGATGGGCACGTCAGGATCGGTGTTCCAAATCACGATCTGACCTTCGAGGTTGCCCGTCTGCTGACAGGTTTGGACCAATTCTTTGCTGTAGAGTGAGAAGCTTCTGCTGAAGCTTGCATTCAGGTTCAGCAAATCGGCGATGGTGCCGGAGAATGCAACACCGATGGCCGCATCGACACCGAAGGTCATGCTGAAGCAGAACTCAGGCAACAATTCCAAGACAGCCTCCAGATAAACATCCAGGCTGATCGTGGGTCCACCAATTTCATACAGCTCCATGGTGATGATGGGTTTGGCCCAAACCTTGGCCGTGACCTTCAGCGTAGCCTCCGGGCTGGAAGCCGTCGGATCATGCATGTTGGCGGAGAAATCTGTGTCGAAATATGCCGTCCAGGAACCCGTATAGCTGACACCCGGCTCGATCATGGCATGCGTATCAAAGCCGAACTGACCGGTGCCCGCGCCGGTTGCGGTCAAGGATGCTCCGAATTCCACGTTAAACACGATGCTGACGCGAACCGGGATAGGGCCGATCATGAAGTTGAAGGGATACTCCGGAGCAGGGCGATTCATCAAACCCTCATCATCACCCTGATCGAAGAGCTTTTTGGTTGCCTCGGCCGAGCATGATTGAGAGACCGTCCACTTGATGTCCATGGTGAGATCGAACTGACCGCGTAGCCCAATCTTGAACTCATTGAGTTCGTAACGGGAGAGATCCCACAACAGGTACCAGGCAGGGGTTTCCCAATCCAACACCCAGACGATGCTCGGACCAAAACGAACCTCGCTGCCCGAAAGAAACTCGACGGAGGCACCCGACCCAGCGTCGGTCCCCAATTCCAGCTTAATGCCACCGAAGGGAATGCTGATGGTCAGATCCACGGGCTGCTGTAGCTGACCGTAGGGACCCTCGTTCAATACGACATCCTGCGGTCCGATTACTTCGTTAACCTTGGCGCGCTGGAAGACGTCAAAGAGGAATGCCGTCAAAGAGGTATCCACCACGAGGAGATTGCCATCGCGGGTGACGCCTTCAATCCTTCTGAGATAGCCCTGACCGACCACCACGTCGCCTGTGGCCACATCCAAATCCGCCACGGATTCGGAGAACTCGTAAACAATCCGGTTCTCCTCGAGGGAGGCACTGACGAAGGCCGGGTGGTCTTCGAGCAGCCGCACGTTGTCATGAATCACGACGTCGGCGTTACCTGTGTTGTCCACCGGGGCTTGACCCGGCGCACAGGCAAAAGCGAACATCAAAGCGCCTATCCAAATTATCCATCCAGCTTTTCTCATCGTGACCTCCCAAAACGATTTGACAAAAAATGTCTGCCCAAAAATGGGCCTAAATTTATCCACTCCTGTCAATTCAAAAACAGCTCACCTGATGATCACAACTCAGGTATGCAAATTTCGAGTTCTTTAACCACCTATAAGGTAGCAAAAATCGACCCTCGGGACAACCCGTCACACGGCCCATGAACACACGTTCAGGTCCTACCCGTTTTTCCCCTCTAAAAACCGAGGCTTAATGAAAGACAAAACCGCGGGCATAACTGTCACAGCGGCCAAGGCGCTGGTCATCATGACCAAAGCCAACAAAATGCCGAAACTGTGGAGTGGTCGCATGTCAGCGACAAGAAAAACAAGTTGCCCTGCGGCAACGGTAAGCGCATTGATCAGAATGGCCCGACCGGCCGAACCCAGCGTCATGCCCAAAGCCAAGTCTAGTTCTCCACCCCGGCGGACTTCCAACCTGGTTCTGGACAAAAAATGGATGGTGTAGTCGATGCCCACGCCGACCACCAATGAAGCAATGAGCACGGTGGAAGAATCCAAGTCGATATCCAAAGCAGCCATGACGCCGAAGTTCACCAACAAGGTAACCGACATGGGAATCATCCCAAGCAGGCCGGCGAGGAAAGAGCGAAACTGGATCATCAAAAGAAGCATGGCCACCAGGGCGGCCAAACCCAAACTATACAGCTGGCTGCTCACCAGGCGATTGTCTACGTTGACGTTAATGTGATGCATGCCCGTCTGCTGCACCCTCACTTCGATAATTTGCGCGGCCTCCCCCCCTTGACCGGATTCCATGGGCAGGTAAGCTACCTGAGAATTCAATCTGGCCAAATCCCCACGCAAGGCCTGCTTTAGCCCATCTCGGCTTTCAGCCTCTTTGGGTAGCTGGACCAGGAGATGCGCCAAAACCGCCTCAATTCGATGAGCGTCATCCACTTCATTCAAAATGACACCCAGAGACTTGGCCAAATAGAATGGACCTTTGGGATCTTCCTCAAGCAGCTTCTCAGGCAGACGAGATCGAATGAGCCTTTCCAACTCAACCTGACTTCTAACCTCGCGCATCCAGGCATCCGCCACGGCTTCAACCAGGCTTGATGCCAATCCCTCGTCATCCAGGGGTATATCGGACTCGTCCGAGAGCAGTAAGGCCAGCATGGGGGTCCGGTAAAGTATCGGATCGCTGGCCCGAGCCTCCTTGGACCAGGAGGCTCGCAACCAAGGCAAGACCATGTCGGCCGGATAGCGCATCCTGTCGGGCATCCCAGCACGACGTTTCTCGTCTGGCACGATCAGGGCCTGCAGGTCCAAGGCCACGTCCATGGCAACCGCTTCCAGGCGAGCCTTCTCGGCTGCTGCCGCAAGTTCAGCATCGGCCGATCGTAAATCCACCCGCAAAACTCGACTGGGCAGCTTAGCGATGAAGTCATCGACATCGGCCACGATGCGGCGAAGAACGCCAGTGTCTGAAGTGCTGCAGACAGCTTGAACCAAGGCGTGCTTTTTCTCATCATCCACCATCTGGCTCAACACGTCCTTGCCTTCGAGGTTAATCCACAGATTGCCCACGCCCTCTTTTGTCTCAGGGATGGAGCCATGCCCCGTCATGACCTGGTTCATCTCAGCAATGAGGTTGGCGATGCCTTTGGCATTACGAATATGAGCGAACCCTTTCAAGAACTTCTCCACCGTGAACATGGTCTCGATCACAAAGGGGTCTTTCGTCGGCCCGTCCACGGTCACCCACAAGGGCACGGTGCCCCCAAGCTTCTGCCGCATCATATCGTCGGACCGACGCTCCTCACTGTCATCGGGAAAATAATTAACCATGTTGAACTGCCGGTCCAAACCCGGAATCAGCAGGGCTGCGCCCAGGGCGACGAAAGCGGTTAGAGCAATGACCTTTCGTCGGTGCCCAAGCGCCATGCCGCCCAGCTTACTCGCCACAAGACCCAACAAACCCCTGGCCTGTTCTTCGGCAGACTGATCGCTTCTGGCCTTTCGCCTGGGTTTCAGCATGGAAAGAATCGCGGGCACGAGTGTAATGGCCACCAGCATGGCGGAGAAGATGCCAAAGGCGGAGATCAGGCCGGTATCCTGAATGAAACTCAAATCCGAAGTCAGGAAAGCCAAAAAACCCACCACGGTGGTCAGGCCGGCCAAGCCGATGGGCACCATCACGTCCACCATGGCCGCGTGCAATTTAGTTTTCTCCGTCGAACCCCCGCCCACCTCATCGACCTTGTGCAGCATGTGGATGGCATAGGCCGTGCCCAGCGCGATGAGCATCACTGGGATCACGTTGGATAACATGGTGATGGGGATGTTGCACAAGGCCATCAAACCCATGGCCCAAACCGAACTGACCATGACCGTGGCCAAGGGCAATAACACGCCCCGGATGGAGCCGAATGCAAGCAGAAGGACCAAGATGACCACCAGGGTCACGAAGGGGACCAGCGTCACCATGTCCCCCAAAATCATTTCGCTCAGGCCCTTCATCCAAAAAGGAAAGCCGGCGAAGGTCAGGCGCTTGGGATCGGAGGCGACCTCCAGTACAGCCTGCTCAACAAGAGCTGCTACCTCAACGCGGTCCGCCGATTTGAGAATGGAATAGGAGATGGCCGCCAGATGACCATCTTCACTGACCACCACCCCCACCAGATTCTTCTTGGCCAACACGCGCTGCTTCAAGGCCAAACTTTCGGCCTCGCTTTGCGGCAAGTGGTCCGGATCCACCACCTTGCCAACCGAAACCGCCTTCTCTCCATCAATCAAGCTAGACTGAACATCGTCCATTTGTGTCAGGCTGATCACCCAACTGACGCCCTCTACTTTTCCGATGGCCTGGGTCAAACGGTGGATCTCTTCCAGGGTCTCGGGTTGAAATACGTCAGGAGATTCCAGCGCCACGATACCAACGGCCACGCTGCCGAAGCGCTCCCCTGTTTCGTTGAAATGGATGACCACCGGATCGTTTTCCGGCAGGTATTTGGTGATGTCGCTCTCGATGTAGGCCAACTTCCAGATGGCCACACCACCGCCAACCGTCAATAGGATGACCACAAGTACAATGGCCACGCGAAAACGCAGCACCAACGCAGCAAATCGATTCATTGGATCCCCGTCAGAAGTCGGCCCGCACCCTGAAAAAAACCTGGTCCAAAGCCTCAAACATCTCCAAAGAAGTCTCGGCCTCGCCTCGGGCCAAGACATAGCCCAGGCTCACCTGCGACCCATCGAAAGGTTTGTAGGTCAGCATGATCTGACCCAGTCCCGCCAAAGCACTCCGACCCAAAGTCGTGTCCAACTCGCCCCCAAGACTCAACTCGAAGTTGAGGCGATCCGAAAGCAAGCTCTGACGCAAAACCAAGAACAAATAATCGTGAAGACGATGACCCGTCATTTCGACGAAAAGACCATGAACCCACTGCAGGTTGGCATAGAAACCGCCAGGAAAGGTGTACTCTGCGCCCAGCACCCATTTGGTGAAAGGCTCCTCACTGATGGCCTCCAAGTCCATACGGCTCTCGCCTAACAAAGGCACCTCGGTCAGGATTTCCGTATTGACTTGTTCCGGCAGCATCAAGGCCACCTCCGCCCAAACCCCGATGCCGGCCAGATCACCTCGCAGGTTCAGGCCGATGACATCCACCCGCGGATAGATGAGTTCCACATCGTCCATCTGCACCGCCAGGCAATTGGCCTGACCTTCCGGGCAACCCGGCACGCCGGCCGTGGCCTGAACTTTGGTCGGTACCGGCATGCTCTGCCGAGCGTGGGCATAACTCAGGGAACAGTCCAAATCCAGCAAACTGAACCTTAGCCTGGCACCAGCCTGCACATTGCCGACCTCAGCTGCCGGTGTCACTGTACGCAGTACATCGTAGCCGGGAGGCAGCACGAGGATCTGAAAACCCTCCATGCCCTGAGGCAACATGGCCGCCAGGTCAAAGCGTGGCATCAATGGGTTGGCAAGGGGATCGTCACCAAGGAAAAGATCCACCGGCAACATGGAGGGCAAGAAGCGCGGCGCCACCACACCCTCGATGTTGAACCACTCGTCGCCCACATAGAGTGTCGCTTTCAAGGCCACATTGCCCATGCGTTGATCGAAGGCCAAGGGATTTTCCAAATCGAAGGGATCGAAAGGGTTGCTGGGGTTGAAGCCATCTCCCGTGCCCCAGGCGACGTGCTGCTTTCCCGCCCGAATGTCCAGCACGAAAAGGTCGCCGTCCAGCAAAAACCCATAGATGTCGACATAAGCGTCGCGCACCCGCCAACTGACCGGATCGGTCTGGCTGCGATCCCAAAGTTCATCGATGGTCTGCACACGAGTAAAGTTGGTGTTGCGCAATTCGAACTCAGCCATGGCGGCCACATGCTCCGAAGGGTTGCCGCGCACCTTGAGGCCGAACCAGTTGGCGTTACGAAAATTGTAGAAACCGCCTTCCCGCAAGCCCAGGTAATTCTCCGTCGCCACCGTACCGTTCAACTCCATGCCGGCCTGAGCCGAACAAGGCATGCCGACGAGGATCAAAAAAACAAGAGCATAAAGACCCTTCATGACATCAATGACGCTTGAGTTGACGCTTGGAGAAAAAACGTTTACTCAAACCCGTGTCGCACTTGACGGACTCGACCAAATTTCGGGTCTTGTGTTTCTTTTTCAAGTCCTCCATCACCATGAGGAAACTCTGCGTGTACTTGCCCGCGGGACGGAAGTCTTTCCGGGTTAAAACTTTCCACTTCTTTTTGTCCTTGTCGAAAAACTCGATCCGGTCAAAAAGGCTATCCTTCTTGCGTACCCACATCCTGGTCATTGCATACTGTGAATCGCTATCCGGTCTGGGAAACAAGTCCAACACGAAGTGATCGCCTTCCTCCTTCATGGCCTTGGCTTCCATTCGATCAGAAAACCGATCACTGGACAGATCGTCGTAGGAAAAATCCGTTCCCGCGAAGTTATCGTTTTTTACGCTTCCGGCGATGCGCCGAATTTTGTGCATGGCGGGCAGATAAATATACATCTTGTCGTCCGCATCCAGAAAGGCCATGCCCTTGACATCGGCTGGTTCCAAAAACTTAATCAGTCGCTTGTCATTACCCAGCTGGTACATCTCCATCTTGCGTTTGGAAAGCTTGCCGTTTGATTCCTCCAATTCCATGGTCACCACCACCACGGAATCCTTGGCCGCGTACTCGGCGTCATCCACCTTCTTCAGCAGCTCTTGTGCGGAACCGGCCCAGGCCGCCGTGCAAAAAGCCAAGCCAAACAACACCGTCCCCATAAAAATCTTCATGTTCTCCTCCACTCATGTTGATGCCGCCAAGCAAAATTATCGGCTCAAAATTTCCACCGCTCGCTCGAGCTGCAGATCTTTTCCCTGGCCATCCCAAGGAATCCGCACATCCGGCTCGATGCCGGTAAACAGGGGCGTTCCCTTGGGCGAATAATATCGCCCGGTGGACAGCTTGATGGCCGAACCGTCCATCAACTCCATCACCACCTGCACCGTTCCTTTGCCCAGGGTTTTGGTGCCCACCAATCTAGCCCGCTCCTTGTCCCGCAATGCCATGATCACAATTTCGCTGACGCTGGCAGAGCGATGATCGGCCAAAATGACCATCGGCACTTTTTGATAGGGTCCTGCATGGGCACTCTTCTCCATTTCGCTCTGCATATACTTCTTGCTGATCACCTGCACCACCAGGCCGGCCGGACAGAACAAACCCACCACTTCGGTGGCCTCGGTGACCAAACCGCCGGGGTTGCCTCGCAAATCCAGAATGAGTCCTTTCAGCCCCCCGGGTACCTTGCTGCCTAATTTTTGCATAACCGAGGCCAAACGACGCCCGGTTCCATCCCGAAAATTGTACAATCGAATGCGCGCCAGACCATCAGCCAGCAAATCCACCGAAATGTTGCGCTTGGGCTCCGGCACCAGCTTGAGGGTGAAATCCTTGCCTTCCACCCGCAGTTTGATCTTCTCTCCCACGGTTCCGCGGACCAGGGCCAAGGCCTCCAGTTCGTTGAGATTCGCGGCCGGTCGCCCCGCGACAGCCTCAATACCCTGGCCATGCCGCAAGCCGGCCTTGGCCGCCGGCGAACCCTCGATCACATCCAGAATGCGAAGGCCCCTTGGTCCGGCCTCGAAAAGCAAACCGGCGGAACCCATCTCGCGACTACCATCGTCGAGCAGGCGGACATAAAGTTCGGCGGGCAAAAAGATGCTCCAAGGATCGCCGCAGTGGGCCACCATGGAACGAATCATATTGCGTTCAAGCCACAGGGCTTTCTTGGCTGCCCCGCCTGCCAACAAAGTATCGGCTGCCAGGGTCAGGGCCTTTTCCAGTTCCTCAAAATCAAACATGGCCCTGGCTGACAATTCGACTTGCTTCTTGCCGGCCTTCACGAAGACCGATCCATTGGCTCCCAAAGAAATCTGGGCCCTTGGCGCAGCGCTCTTCAGCCCCCAAAGAGCACCAGCATACAAAGATGTGGGGTTGGCGCGCTCGACGAATGCCACCTGAAAATGCCGCAACACCTCATGCAGGCTGTGGTATTCGGCAGCCTGGACGGACGTGGCTGATAGAACCAGCAGACAAACAAACAGAATGCTTTTTCTCATGATATCTCCCTCAGAGGAGATCGCTGGCCACCTCGGCCAGCTTGCTGCGTTCGCCCTTGCGCAAGGTCATCGTACCCGCGATGGCACGGCCCTTGAAACGATTGACCACAAAGGACAAGCCGTTGTTGGAAGAATCCACATAGGGATTGTCGATTTGATAGAAGTCACCGGTCAACACGACCTTGGTGGAATCGCCGGCGCGGGTGATGATGGTTTTGACCTCATGGGGCGTTAGATTCTGCGCCTCGTCGATGATGATGTACTGGTTGGGGATGCTGCGCCCACGAATATAAGTCAAGGGCTCTATCTCGATCAAACCCATGTCCATCAGCTCTCGATAGCTTCGGCCCTGCCGTTTGTCCTTGCGGGACAGGTTGAGCAAGAGTTCCACGTTATCAAAAATGGGCTGCATCCAGGGGTTGAGCTTGTCCTCTACGTCTCCTGGTAAAAAACCGATGTCCCGACCCATGGGAAAAATCGGCCGGGAGACCAGCAATCGCTGAAAGACACCCTCCTCCGAGGTCTTGTGCAGGCCTGCGGCCAGGGCCAGAAGCGTTTTGCCCGTACCGGCTTTTCCCGCCAAGGTAACCAGCTTGATCCTGTCGTCGAGCAAAAGATCCATCGCGAAAGTCTGTTCACGATTTCGAGGCTGGATACCCCAGGCCCCACCGCGAGCCTTGAGCAGGCTGTGCAAGGTCTTGCCCTCAGGATCCACCCGCCCCAAGGCCGAATGGCCTTCTGAATCCTTGCCCTCCAGGTGCACAAAAATATTGGCCACGGGTTCGAATTCAGGCAGCAGGTCCACCGATATCTCCCCATCGCGGTAGAAAGCATCGATGTGTTCATCAGGTATATCGACCTTGGCCACGCCGGTGTAAATTTCGTCCGCGGTCACTCGCTCGGTGTCGTAATCCTGAGCCGTGATACCCAGCGCATCAGCCTTAATCCGCAGGTTGACATCTTTGGTGATAAATATTGTAGGTTGCTCCGGAATGGTCTCCTTTAGCTCGAAGGCCACGGCCAGAATGCGATGGTCCATCTTCATATCCATGCCCATTTCAGCCGGCAAGCGCCGATTGGTGAACATGATGCGCAGCTTGCCCCCTGTCTCCATCTCGACTCCGTCGCTCAAGCGCCCATGCGACCGGTATTCATCGATCATTCGCCCCACCACCCGGGCGTTCCGCCCCAGCTCGCTTAACTCCTTTTTGAAACGATCGATTTCTTCGATGACGTAGATGGGAATCACCACGTCATTGTCCTCAAAATTGAGGATGGCCTTCGGGTCGTGAAGCAGCACGTTGGTGTCGAGCACAAAGATTTTCTTCATCTCAAGCTCCCATGTCTCCATAGTGGACGGTACGATCCCGTCCGTTATTCTTGGCGTAATAAAGGGCCTGATCGGATCGATCGATCAGCTCTTGTTTATGCTGAGCCTGGTCCGGCATGGTGCAAGCACCCAGACTCATCGTGATGCTGAATCGCTCGCCGTTGCCCTCAAAAGTCTGTTCCTTGATGGCCTCTCGAAATCGTTCGGCCAGCCTAACTGCACCCTCCCTATCCGTTTCCGGCAAAATGATAGTGAACTCCTCGCCACCATAACGACAAACCCGGTCTGAAGTCCTGGCCAAATCGCTTAAAACCCTGGCCACGCACTTGAGCACCGCATCGCCCACAGGATGGCCGTAGGTATCGTTAACATTTTTGAAGTGATCAATGTCGGTCAGCAACATGGACAAGGGTCGCTCGTAACGCTGCGACTCAGCCACGCTCAGGTCCAGCATCTCCTGAAAGCGTCGGTGATTGTGCAGCCCCGTCAAGCCATCCGTGGTGGCCATGCGCTCCATGGTCTGGTATCGCTGTGCATTCTGAATATTGGTGGCGGCCATCATGGCCAAAGTATAAAGCAGGTCCACTCGATCCTGGGTTTTGGCCAGATCCTCGGGGAAGAGATGCCGCCTGCTCGAGCCCACCACCAGGGTGCCGATGACCTGATCTCCTGGTTGGCTTTCGTATCCCGTATCGCCGGCCTGGGCGTCCCCGGCCTTCTTGAGCGGGAAACACTTCAGAGACTCCAAACCGCCTATCTTCATACTCCGCCCAAAGGGATGGCGCTGATCCTTGGCCATCTCGTGATAGGACTTGACCGGCAAGACCTCTCCCCGCTTGATGGTCAACCAACACAAGCTGTCTTTGGGTATGGCCTTGTGCATATGCTCTTCAATCCAGCTCTCCTGGGCATCTCCCAAAGCGCCCTCTAAGATCAAGCTCTTCTCATCCTCTATCAAGGCGATGGCCGCGAAGTCCGTGTCCTCATAAATGCCACAGACCGATTCAAGCACCTCGTGCAGGACCTCCCGCAGGTTGACCGTCCGACTCAAACGCTTGGCGGCATCAAAAAACAACTTGGTTCGGCTCTTGACTTCATC
>JAUVAM010000067.1 GCA_030591745.1 Deltaproteobacteria bacterium | reverse complement strand
TTGTCATCGCGAGAGGATGAGGACTGGTATGTCATTGAGGCCCCTGGGACCACGGCCGGCAATCCCGCGGTGATCGAAGTCGAGCTTATCGCCACCAACACCGACCTTTGGCCGGTGGTGAATTTGATCGTGGCGGATCCCAACCACACGTGTCAGCCGGGGGTGGACGACTGCCTGCTTCTGGATTGGACTTGTAGCGGCACGGATGTGGAGGCCGCGAATGCGCAATGTCCATCCCATGAGTGCATTACCCATGAGGGGCGTTGCAGTGGCGCGGGATCTTGTTTGCCACGTACGGCCGGCGGTGGCACGCATGGTTGTGGTATTCGATCCTTGGTCGTACAGGGCTGCGACTGGTCGCCCCTGCCCGACAATCCCGGCGATCCTTCGGATGACTATATTTGCCGACGGCACCTGCACACCACGGCACCCATGTTTGGGTCCTACTATTTCATCAAAGTACATGATTTCGCGGGCGGCTCGGATCCGACGGCCTCCTACACGCTGCGGGTTAGCGTGCATCCGGAGCTGGACTCCAATGAGCCCAACGGCCTGTATTTACCCTACATCACCGAGGCCCAGGAAGAGATTTCCCGCTCTTGGAACCACAGCATGGCCGTGGACGCGGCATGCTCGGACAACGGCAGCACGGTCACCTGCAACGTCTCGGGTTTGATTTCTTATCGAGGCGATCAAGACTGGTATGTTTTGGATATCCCTCAGGAGTCCAAGCCCGTGCCCTCGGAGCCCACGCAGCCTGCTTGCGATGCGGAGAATCCTTGTGCCAACGGCGGAGCCTGTACCGATGGGTCCTGTCCCTGCATGGGTGATGGCGATTGCAATTCGCCCCACTGGATTTGCGAGGCCGGGGCCTGTGTATCCCAGGATGTGGCCGATACGGCCGTGGATTGGAACCTGGTCTACGAATACAATTTCAGCGGCAGTCCGGCCATGGTGCTGTACTACGAAACTTTTTTGGGCGGCAGGCTTCGCACCTCCATTTGTGCCACGCCGGGATCGAGTGCACCCAACAGCTCTTGTCATACCAGCTCCAGCTCGGGCACCTTTCAGACCGTACAGGATTCGCAGAATTGCTTGTATCTCTGCGGTGAGTACCACGGCGGTCGGCCCATGTATCTGCGCATCTCCCAGGACAACCGGCGGCTGTGGGATTATACGGCGGGAGGCGAATACAACTTGACGGTCACCGCCACGAGAGGCTGCCCCCAGTCCTGTCACTGGTGTCAGCCGACCACGGTGGACTACGCCTGTCCGAACAGCACCAACCCCAATCCAGGGGAAGAAGAAGAATAGAAGAAGAATAGTCGCCTTTGGGTCGATTGAAGGAGAGAGGTCATGAAAGTCGCTATTCGGGCTGCCTTGTTTGGGCTTCTTGGGATTGCGTGCACCGAGTCGAATATCTACATCAACTCGATGGAGCCCAATATCCCCAACAAGATCACCATATCGGGCAGGGTCTGCACCGACGATCCGGCCGAAAGGCAGTTTCCCGTCAAATTGATGTTCATCGTGGATACCAGCGGAGAGATGGCTGAAAACGATACCTACGGCAATCGCATGACCGCGGTTCAGGACATCATCACGCGCTATCAGACGGCCTCCAACTATCACTTTGCCATCGTCAAGTACGGTGGTGAGGTCATGCAACTCACCGAGGGCTACACAAAAAACATTGCGATTTTGAACGAGGCGGTGGCCGAGTTGGTGGCGCCCAACGGCTGTTCCGGGGGGACCTGTCGGGACTGGGAGGGGGCCCTGTCCATGGCCTCCAGTATTTTCAGTGGCGATGTGCTGACTTCCAATCCGGGTGTCTTGTCCCGTACTCGCTATGTTTTTGTTTTCGTGGCCGCGGGACCACAGGACCCGGCGGGCACAGCCTTTGATCCCCTGCAGGCGGTTCAAGACATCCGCGGTTTCGGTGCACAGGAGGGCGTGGCCGAGGTGACCTTCCACACGGTGCAAGTACTTGATCGGCCTTCGACCTGCGACATCCCGGGCGAAACCAGATATTGCTCGGATGCCGTGCCTTGCCCGGCCAACTGTGTCGGCACCGAGGTCTGTAGCCCGCCCGCAAATCTTTGTGCCGCCGACCATACTTTGACCTGCGAAGAATGCGTAGACCGTTGTGAGTTCGTACGCCTCTGTGGTGACGGCAGCATGCTCGAATGCGTGACCGACGAACAGTGTTGCCCTCGGTACGCTTGTGTGGATGGCTCCGGTACGGCCGCCATGAACAACGATACGGCAGCCACACTCCAGGCCATGGCGTATGAAGGTCGTGGCGAATTTTTTGCTTTCACCACCGGCGCCAAACTTAATTTCTGGGTCATCAACCTGGATACCACCCAGGCGGTGTTTGTGAAGAAGGCCTTCGTGGTGACCAACAGCAACGTGCGTTCAGCCTGTGGGCAAATCCTGGCAGACAGTGATGGAGATGGATTGAGCGACCGGGAAGAGGAATGCTACGCAGAAGTGCTGAACGGTGAGTGCCGGGATATGGAGCACTGTGACTGCGTTTTGGACCTGTGGAATAAGGACACGGGGCTGGGCACGGACACCAATCCGGCCAAGGCGGATACGGATGGAGACGGCATCAGCGACAAATTAGAAATGATGTTCGCCACCATCAACCTGGATCCACTGAGGGTGGACTTGCCCCAGGCCTGTTATGGACTGGAGCGACCTTTTCTCGACAAGGACGCGGATGGGCTGAACGATTGCGAGGAGCATATCCTGGGCACCAACCCCAGCCTCTTCGATTCGGATCGGGACGGTTATCCCGATTCCCTGGAGTTCCGTTTGGGCACCAACTACCTCATGCCGGATCAACTCAACGACACCGACATGGATGGCGCGAAGAATGGACTGGAGTTGGAGCAGCACCTGGATCCCCAATGCAACGACACCTTGGCTCGTGCCGGTGACGCCTATCGATACAAAATTATCGATGAGGGATTGCGGATAGTGCCTTTTGCTTCCCAGCCCAAGCGAGCCACGGGGGTTGAGATCATCGACCTCTCTGGACGTGCCGAAGAAGGTGCCTCCACGCTTTTTTATTACCCGACCGGCTCGCGAAGGGCTGACGGGTCGGCCCGCGAGGGCCCGGCCTTGGCCTGGGCGGATAGGGCCGACGGCATCCCCGGTGAGGAAGTGGCGATTACCGGCAGCGGCACTTATCAGTTGTTCTCGGCCTGTTTCTGCGTGTTGGACTGCCCCAACCCTTGCGCGCCCGGCGAATGGTGTGATCCCAATCTGGGCAGTTGCCAGCCGGATGCCTGTACGCACCTGAGCTGCACTTCTTCGGAAAAGTGCGATCCTTCACAGGCCCGTTGCGTGCCGGATTGCACAAAGGCCGAATGCTCCATGGGCGAGACCTGCGATCCCTTGTTGGGCAAGTGTTTGACCGATCGTTGCTTGAACGCCGATTGCCCGGAGGAACAGTACTGCGATCCCGAATCGGGCATCTGCACGGTCACCCCTTGCCTGAGCTGGGCCTGCGAGCCCGGCAAACGCCTGGCCGAAGACCAAAAACCACCCTGGATCGTGGTGCGGGTGGACGAGAATCTCCTGCCTCTT
This sequence comes from Deltaproteobacteria bacterium, assembly GCA_030591745.1. Next base: position 6,017 of record JAUVAM010000067.1, on the reverse strand, counting down.
TCCGGCTTTTGGTGCGACGGCAGCCCAGGCTTAGAGAGCTGTCAGATCGACGCGGACTGCCCTTTGGACTCCTACTGTCGCATTCGGGAGAACATCGTGGTGGGCCTGGCCAGCAAGAATTGTTTGTCTTTCAAGGTCAAGAATATCACCCTGGTCGAGACCCTGGAAACCCAGGAGGGTTATGGCGCGGGGTACAACAACATTTTTCTCTATTTTGGCCAGACGCCTTTGGATAACCCCGGGGCCTTCTCCATCTTCAGGGCCGCTTTGGTGCAAATTCGTTTCGTGAATGGCGTAAAAGAACCCAACTGGGCAGAGGTCCCCTTGGACAATGGGGACTTTTATGCCATCGAAGAAAAGTAGGGTCTCTTGACCCGGTAACCCTCGGAGGTCTACATTCCTACCAGGCGCAATCAAAATTCTGTGATTCTTGTTATTGCTTGGGTTTTCTTGGGTGGTTTGTCGTTCGTTACGGCAGCTTGTGGCTCCGAGGATGATGCCTGTGGACCCGGCAACGATCTGGTGCCGGCCCTGGTGGCCGAAGGCGAATTGGATACCTTCCGGGTGGCCTCCATCGGCGTGGACGAGTTCAAGGTTTCAGGCACGGAGGCCGAGCACAACACCTTGGTGCAGGCCAACTTCAGCGATTTCTCTGACTACATGGTGACCTTGGCGCCGCGTCTTGATTTCCTACCCAACTATCCAGCCTGTTACGTCATCACCGGTCAACCAACGGTCAGCGGTGCGCCGGTGAATTTGGGCATCGAGTCGGTGACCTTCAGCGGTTTGACCGAGGACGTGGTTTTGTCGCAGGTCGAAAGTGGGCAGATCCCGCCCGACCTTTTGCCACAGCGGGGCTTTGCCGGTACCGAGGTTGGCGTGGACGTCGCTTCGGCAGGGGGTGCGGATGATTTCCCCGCCTTTTCCGAGACGGTGCCAGCACCCTTGATGCCAGCACCCGGGCGGGTGGGGGACACGAACTGGGGGGATCTGTTGGCGGTACAGGATCCATCCGTGGGCATCACGGTTGATCGAGCTTATCCGCTGGTGGTGGAGTGGGAGCCGGCTGACGGGGATGTGATAGAGGTCAAAATTATTCCCAACGCAGGTTCTTCCACGGACTATATGAAATTGCGCTGCATCACTTTTGATGACGGTTGCTTGGAAATTCCGGCGGGGGCCATTGGACACTTGGCCTTAGACGACGCCACCAACTTCAAGCTGCGCATCGAGCGGCACAATTATGTGGTGCACCCCATTCGTGACGGAGACACTGTGGAGGCGGCGGCCATCATCGGCCTGAGTGCTTCCATGGAAACCATCGTCACTCGTTGAGGTAATTGGCATGGGCCTGCTCGCGCGATTGCTTGTTGGATGTTCGGCACTGATGTTTCTTTGTGCCTGTGGTGTCTCCGAAGGCGATTTCATCGCCGACGCGGATCCTGACCCCTGTGAGTCCAATGTCTCCATCTGCCAAACTTCGGCAGGTTGTATCATGGGCGAGTCCAAGTACCTGGAGGGAGACTTCCCCGGCTTCCGTTCTTTCGTGGTCACCACGCCCGCGGATACGGGCATCAAGGTGAAGCTCTTTTTTAAGAGTCTGGTGCATCCAGGTGAGGACACGGAGATTATTTGGTACGAACCCGGCTGTGCTGATTCTTTCACCTGGGAGAGTATGGGCGCGGACATTTTCTCCAAGGCCGGTGCCGACCGGGTTTTTTCCCAGGAGCATGAAGTGCGCATGGCCGGTGATCATTTGATCGAGATTTATTCGGACGCCACCACCCATTACTTTGTTCGGGTGGAGCTGGACACACCCAGTTAAGCCACCATGCACGCGGACCCATCGGCCCCCAACTGCCCCCGCAGCACCTTCCCCGGCTTGATGCTGCTCAGCGCGGCGACGCTGCTCTTGGAAGTTTGCCTGACCCGCGTGTTGTCGGTCAGCCTCTGGTACCATTTTGCCTTCATGGTGGTGAGCACGGCCTTGTTCGGCCTGGGCTTCGCCGGCGTGGCTTTGTCTTTGAGACGGCGACCGGAAGAGGTTTCGACCCGACTTTTGGCCTGGGCGGCGGTGGGCACGCCTTTGGCTTTTGTGGTGGGTTTCGGTTTGTTTCAGATCGTGCCCTTCGAGCCTTTCAGCCTGGGCAAGGACGGAATGCAGTGGTTGTATTTGCCCCTGGCATACCTGGCGGTGACCCTTCCTTTTTTCTTCGCCGGCACGACCATCGCGGGGCTTCTGACCCGACATGCCGAGTTCGTGCATCGTCTCTATCGTTACGACCTTTTGGGTGCTGGCTTAGGCAGCTTGGCCGTTATCTGGCTTTTGCCGGCACTTGGTGGTTCGGGCACGGTGGTCATGGCCGCGGCCTTGGCAGCCGTGGGCGCGGCCTTCGTGGCCGTCGAGCACGACCGTCGGCTGGTTTATGTGTCGGCGGTTTTGGCCGTGCTCTTGGGGGTGTCCAGTCTTTGGGCTGAGGTCTGGCTGCCGGTGCGCATCAGCTCAAACAAAGTGGTGGCCGGCGGCAAGCCGGTGGGCGAGGTGCTTGCCGATCCCCAGTACCACATGCATACGGCCTGGAATACGCTGTCCCGCATCGACGTGGTGCGTTTTCGGGATGCCGCGGGGAGAGAGCGGCGCTCGGTGCTCATTGACGCCGGCACGGCTTTGACTCGACTGGCTCATCCGGAACGGCCCATAGATAAGCTGGGGCCTACGATCAGCGAGGAGTCCTTCTTTATTCGATATTTTGATTCGCCGGAAGTATTGATCGTCGGTTCGGGCGGCGGGCGCGAGGTGCTTATGGCCCTGCGCAACGGCGCGGCCAAGATCACCGGAGTGGAGATCAATCCGGCGATCAACGAGTTGCTCACCGATCGCATGACCGACTTCACCGGCGGACTGGCCGCCCACCCCAAGGTGGAGATCGTCACCGATGAGGCCCGCAGTTACCTTCGGCGCCAAACGCGGCGTTGGCATATTATCGAATGTCCACACACCATCTCCAACGCGGCCATGGCTTCGGGCTCTTTGTCCTTGGCCGAGAATCACTTGATGACCATCGAGGCTTTCGTCGACTACTATGAGCGATTGGAAGACGACGGGATCCTGATCATCACCCGGCCCGAGGCCCACATGGCTCGTCTTTTCGGCACGGCCCGGGCGCTCTGGGACAAGCTGGGGCGAAAGGACATCTCGGACTGCGTTCTTTCCTGGAAGGCTCGTTCTCGCGGGCGGGCTTTTTATGCGGGCTTCGCGCTTTCCAAAAAGCCATTTGCACCCGATGACGTGGATCGCTTCCGACAGGTCTTGAAGCGACGCAGCCTGGAAGTGCTTTACCTGCCAGGTGGCGAGGGCGAAGTGCCCTATCCCAAGCTCATCTCGGCCGACGATCCGACCAAGGTGGTCCTGCTTCATCCGGCCATCGTGACCCCGGCCACCGACGACGCGCCCTTTTTTAACCGACGGGTGCCCTTAAGCGACATCAGCCTTCGTGACATGATGGGCGTCTTCTCGCCTCAGGCCGGCGGGCGCATGGCCTTGGAAGAGCGACCGGTGGCTGAAAGCGCGCTTTTGGTTTTGCTTTTGGAGACCGTCTTCATTGGGCTTTTGTTTATCGTTCTACCGCTTTGGATTTTTCGGCGGCGGGCCATGGCGGGCGAAGGGCGGCTGCGCACCCTGGGGGCTTTTGGGCTTTTGGGCCTGGCATACATCGTGGTGGAAGTCGGCTTCATCCAGCGTTTCAATCTATACCTGGGCCGGCCGGTGGTGGTCTTCGCCACCGTCTTAGGGGTTTTGCTCGTGGCCTCAGGCATAGGCGCGGGCTTCGCCAAGCGTTTCTCCCACGGACGGGCGGCCACTTTCGCCTGCCTCGTCGCCGGAGTCGCGGCCGCCATAGCGGCCGGCATGGCCTGGCTATTATTGGACTGGACTTTGGCCTGGCCTGCGGCAGCCCGCGTGGTTCTGGCCGCTCTCTTGTTATTCCCGGTGGGTTTCGTCATGGGCATGCCATTCCCCATCCTGGTCTCGCGCCTCCAAAAAACCTACCCAGAACGCATCCCTTGGGCCTGGGGCGTCAACGGCTTCGCCTCGGTGGTGGGCTCGGTAGGCGCCGTGGTCCTGGGCATGACCCTCGGCTTCACCGCCGTCCTCTTCGTGGGCGTAGCCTGCTATTTCGTTGCGGCGCTCTTTTCTTTGGGGTCAGACCCCTCGTTTTAGCGGTAGATGGCTTGGCCGATCAGGGTCTTGATGCCGGCCTTGGAATACAGGAACAGGATTCGATCGTTTGGCAAGACATAGAGTCCAGGCCAATATGCGGCCGGGTCCACAACCGACAAGGCCACTGAATCCCAGCCAAACGCGCCGACCGAGGGCGCCTCGGACGACAAGAGCACCTTCATGGATGCAAAATCGGGCCAGGAGACCTGCGCTGAGTCTTCATCGGTCATGAACGAGGCAAGCAACTGACCGTTGTCCAGGCTGACCACGTATGGTGCGCCGGCTTTTCGGCTTGCATCCGCGGGCGCGTAAAGGTTGCTGCGCTCGGACCAGGTAGATCCGTTGTCGTAAGAGCGCACCGATTTGATTACGAACATACCCCATTGGTTTTCTCGAAAAGCCTCGAATACGGTCAACAAAGAGTCGTCTTGAAGCAAGGTGACCGCGGGCATACCGTCTCGGGAGCCGGCCGCTGTGGAGACGATCACCAGCGGGCCCCAGGTTTCGCCGCCGTCCCATGAACGGCGCAACACGATGTCCTGCTCCTGGTTGTCTCGCTCACGGGCATAGTATGCCTGTAAGGAACCGTCTGGGGCGTTGAACAGGAAGGGCTCCCAGATCGGGATGTCGCTGGTGATCTCCACCGCACTGAGGAAATTCCAGGTCATACCCCGATCGTCGCTGTAGCAGACTTCGATTCGATACACGATCGGGTTCTCGGAAAGATCGTGATGCCGGAAAGCCATCAACACGCGGCCGCTGGACAATTGCAGCGGGAAGCCATTGGCCAGGTCAACGTTGCCTGTGTGTTGGGCCACGGTGCTGATATCAGCCCAACTGAGGCCCTGGTCGGTGCTTCTGGAAACCCGAATGGCGCGACCGCCAGTGATGGCAGAGTCAAATCCCATCAGGATGCTGCCGTTGTCCAGTAACGCGGCCCGGGGGTATGCGCCGCCAAATGAGGACAGGTTGTGTTCGGTGGGGTCGATACTGAGTGTGGCGGTGCCGTTTGCCGGAACACACGCGTCTTGGGCGTTGCAGACGGTTCCTTCCGGACAACCCGTCGCCTCCAGTGTACAAGCCACGGTTTGCTGGTTGCCGCAACCGTCGGTCTGCAGCTTGGTCGATTGACAAGACACGCATTGGCCGGGCACACAGTCACACTCGGAAGCATCCTGCCAGTCGGGTGTACAGCAGGTCAGATTGATGCCACAAACCTGGCCTGGGTCGCAGCATGAATCAGAACAGCACAGATCATCACAACCCGTTGCCTCCATGTTGCAAACCACCTGTCGGCTCCCTCCGCATCCGTCTGTTTGTTCTATTTGGCCCTGGCAGGCGGCACAGGCCGATGGTGTGCAGTCGCAAGGGCTACTATCTGCCCATTGCGGCACACAGTTCAGACAGATTCCATCTTGACAGCCCTCCGGGCAAATTGTCTCCAATGAGTCATAATGACACTGGCCATCAGCACATGTCCCGGGCAAGAGAAAGGTCAGCAGATGGTCGATATCCTTGCATTGAGCCGATGGTGGCTCGATACAGCTCTTTGTCTGTCCTCGACAGAAGCCATCTTCATCACAGACGTCGCCAAGGCTGCAGGCGTCCAGGTCGTCACAGCCCTGTCCGACCATCGGGGAATAGATGCATCCATCCGATTCGTCTTGCCCGGGAAGCTGATAACACTGAGGGTCATTGGGCGGGGTCATGCAGTCGGGCTGTTCGCCTTGGCATCCCATGTCCAGGAAAAACACGCCAAAAACAAGATGTCGGGCAATATGGCAACGCAACGATTGTG
>JAUVAM010000479.1 GCA_030591745.1 Deltaproteobacteria bacterium | reverse complement strand
CTGCCAAAAGATGGTTTGGCTGCGCAGCCTTTGCCAGAGGCCCCGGGCCTCGGGGCTGTCGTTTCGCTCCAGGCTCTGGCGCAACTTGGCGTGGGCCTCAAGCATGTCCCCCCGGAGCATGGCCGACCGGGCCCCTTCCCGCATGGACCCGGCCAGGTTCAACTCGGCCCGGTCCCTTTCATCCACCACCCGCCGGTAGGCAGCAATCCCCGCCAAAATGATGATCAGCAAGGCCACCATGGCCACGCTCACGGATGCCCTGTAGCGCCGCAAAAACCGAAAGAGCAGCTCCCGTGCCGAATAGACGTAAACCGACAACCGCAGGCCCTGCCGATAGCGTTCCACCTCGGCGACCAGTTCTTGGGCCGACTGATAACGCAGCTCGGGGTCCCGCTGAAGGGCCTTCTTGGCGAGCACGCTCAGTTCCTTGGGTGCCGCGGGGCTTCGGTGATGGGCCAGCATCACATCTTCGCTGATGACCTTGCCGATGACCTCTAAAGCATTGACCCCGTCATGAGGTGGCCGCCCCGTCAGGATTTCGTAGAGCACCGCGCCCAAACTCCACACGTCCGAGCGGGCGTCGATGGCATCGACCAGACCCTCGGCTTGCTCGGGACTCATGAACGCGGGCGTGCCGATGGCTGAACCCACCAAAGTCTGCCCGGCATCGGCGTCGCGCATCAAACGAATATCCCGCTGGATCTCCTCACCCCGGAAGTCCTTCTTGCCGGCCACCTTGGCCAATCCCCAATCCAAGAGCATGGTCTCGCCGAACTCGCCCACCATGACGTTTTCCGGCTTGATGTCCCGATGCGTAACCCCTCGGGAATGGGCGTAGGCCACAGCCTGGCAGAGATCGGCGAAGTGACCCAAGAAACCCAATCGCTGCTCCAAGCCCTCACAGGCGGACAGGGCCTGGGCCAGGGTGCGGCCCCGCACCACCCGCATGGTGTAAAACAATCGCCCATCGGCCCGCCTGCCCAACTCGTAAACCGGCACGATGTTCGGATGCTCAAGCTGCCCCGTGACCCGGGCCTCCCGCAGAAAACGAGCCACCAGGCTGGACGAGGCCCGCTTGTCCTCAAGGGCCTCGCCCAAGAGTTCCTTGACCGCAACCTCGCGCCCCAGGGCGTGATCAAAGGCCAGCAAGACCCGGCCGATGCCACCCCGGCCCAGCTCCACTTCGCCCTCTTCGCGCAAGCTGTATCGGCCGAGAAGCTCAGGCACGACCTTGGCGCTGTCCACATCGTCGAAGCTGGCTCGTTCGGTTTCGGTGATTCGCCCCGGGACTTCCGGGTCTATGGGCGGGGCCTCGGCAATCTCTTTGGTGGCGTTCAAAACAACCGAGCCGCCAAAAGACCGAAGCATGGCATCTTCGCCACCGAAGGCCTCCAAGGTAAGACGGGCATCTCCTCCGTGGGCCACCACTGCCTCGGCCACCAACTTTTCCAACAAGGCGCGCCGTTCGGCGCTCAACAAGCCCTCCTCCTCCAGGCGATCAACCATGGAGCGATCCCGGTCCGAAGCCCAGGCCGCTGCCGCGGGCATCACCGCGGAGGCGCTGGCAAAACCCAGCTGAACCGCCAGGATGCCGAAGAGATAGTCTTTCTCGGCGCTCATTACCACTCCCTAACGAAGGCATAAGCCATAGCAGAATCGCGACCTTGAGCCAAGCGACCTTGACCTTCCATACACAGCCTCGATAAGTTCACCTGACTGAAACGAAACCACGAGGTGGATCATGAAGCTCGTCGAATGCGTTCCCAATTTCTCTGAAGGCCGCGACCCGGCCGTCATCGATGCCATCACCGACACCATCCGCGCCTGTGAAGGGGTGGAGCTTCTGGATGCGGACCCCGGCGCGGACACCAACCGGACCGTCGTCACCATGCTGGGCGCGCCCGAGGCCGTCAGCGAAGCCGCCTTCCAGGTCATCGCCAAGGCCGCCGAGCTCATCGATATGGCCAAGCACAAGGGTGCTCATGGCCGCATGGGCGCCACCGACGTCTGTCCCTTCGTGCCCGTGCGCGACATCAGCATGGAAGAATGCGCCGACTTAGCGCGGGCCTTGGGCAAACGCGTTGGGGAAGAGCTGGGCATCCCGGTCTACCTTTACGAGGAAGCAGCCAGCCGTCCCGAACGCCAAAACCTGGCCAATGTGCGCAAGGGCGAGTACGAGGGCCGTGCCGAAAAGATAAAGGACCCGGAATGGAAGCCGGACTTCGGCCCGGCCGAGTTCAATGCCCGATCCGGCGCCACCAGCATCGGCGCACGCGAGTTCCTCATCGCCTACAATTTCAATTTGAACAGCCGCGATCGTCGCATTGCCCAGGACATCGCCATGGAGATCCGCGAGGCGGGTCGAGCCAAAAGGGATGAAAAGGGCGAAATTATCCGTGACGAAAACGGCAAGGCCATCAAGAAACCTGGTCTGTTCAAAAAAGTAAAAGCCGTGGGCTGGGTCATGGAAGACTTCAACTGCGCCCAAATTTCGATGAACCTGACCAACTACAAAGAGACACCCCTGGCCGAGGTCTTCGACGCGGTCTGCCGCCTGGCCGTCGAACGAGGCGTGCGCTGCACGGGCAGCGAGTTGGTGGGCCTCTTGCCCAAGGATTGCTTGCTTGCGGCCGGTCGTCACTATCTGCGCAAAGCCGGCAAGAGCGCGGGCGCCCCGGAAAAAGAATTGCTGCGCATCGCCATCCAAAGCCTGGGCCTTTCCGAGCTTTACCCCTTCGAAGTCGACAAAAAGATCGTCGAGTACCGCATCTCGGACCCTCGCCCTCTCGTGGGCATGACGGTCGGCGACTTCGTCGACGAGACCTCTTCGGAGTCTCCAGCCCCGGGCGGCGGCAGCGTAGCAGCCCTGGCCGGCGCACTCTCGGGAGCCCTGAGTTCCATGGTGGCCTGGTTGACGGTGGGCAAAAAAGGCTACGAAGAAACCTTCGAGGCCATGAAAGAGCTGGCCGAAAAAGCCCAAGCGCTCAAGGACAATTTCCTGAGAGCCATCGACGACGACACGGCAGCCTTCAACGGCATGATGAACGCCATGCGCATGCCGAAAAAAACCGACGAACAAAAAGCCGCCCGGGAAGAAGCCATGCAGCAGGCCACCCGTGAAGCCATCGCCGTGCCCATGAGCGTCCTCGCAGCCTGCCCCGAGGCCTTGGATTTGGCTGAAGGCGCAACCGCCGGCAACGAAAATTCCCTTTCCGATGCAGCCGTGGCGGCAAGCTGCGCCGTGACCGCGGCCGAAGGCACCTATTACAACGTCTTGATCAACTTGGCCTCCGTGAGCGATGAAGCCTACAAAAAGCAAACCCAGGACAAAGCCGAAGCGCTCCTCGCCGAGGTCAAAAAACGCGCCAACGTCCTGGGCCAGTCGGTCACCCAACGACTAAAAAACGCCCTTTAGGGAGGGACGGAAGCAACCACGCCCACGTAAATGGCAACATAGGCGAAGATTCCACCCACCTATCCGACCACATGCGTCGGGCTCACTCCCGCTTCGGTCTGTGCGACTTGCCCAAGGAAAAGCAACCACTCCCGGTTGCCGTCGGCACCGGAGATGGGGCTTTCGACCCGGCCTTGCTCGATCAGGCCCATGGCGGCAGCCGCGGCCGATACGTCATCGACGGCACCTCTCTGGAGTGCCTCGTCGCGGACGATGCCCCCTCGTCCCACCTGCTCACGGCCCACCTCGAATTGTGGCTTCACCAGGACCACCATTTGGCCACCGGCGCGGAGACAGCCCCGCACCGGCGCAAGCACCAAGCGCACGGAAATGAAAGACAGATCGAAGACAGCCAGGTCGACGGGCTCGCCCAGATCCTCAGATTTCAGATGCCGGGCATTGAAGCGCTCCATGACCTTGACCCGGGGGTCTGAGCGCAGCTTCTGGTGCATTTGAGCCCGCCCCACGTCCAGGGCGAAGACCTTCAGCGCGCCTCGTTGCAACAGGCAGTCGGTGAAACCGCCGGTGCTGGCACCTATGTCCAGGGCCACCATACCACGCGGGTCGATGTCGAAGGCGTCTAAGCCACCGGCCAATTTCAGCCCCCCACGGGAGACATAAGGATGGTCCGGCCCCTTGACCCGAAGGGCCG
>JAUVAM010000132.1 GCA_030591745.1 Deltaproteobacteria bacterium | reverse complement strand
CCACCGAGCCGAGTACGAGGCAGGGGATGAGCACCCAAACCAGCAGGTCGGACAGCTGTCGTGCCGGCAGTTCCTTGCGCCTGCCATAGATTGCGCCCACCGCGACGATGGCAAAGACCGGCAGGGTAGATTCCAATATGGTTCTGATGATTTCCACGGGAAGAAACTTCCACGTTCTTGTCATAACGTCAAGGCGATGTTAGCTTAAACCCGAAAGGACTGCACTTGGCCAACGGAATGCAAGAAGAGAAAAAGTTCGGCGATTACAAGCTTATCCGTCGACTTGCCGTGGGCGGCATGGGCGAGATCTGGCTGGCCGAACGGAAAGGGATTTCCGGCTTTTCCAAGCGTGTGGTCATCAAGTCAATCCTGGAGTGCTTCGTCGACGATCCTGAGCTGGTAGAGATGTTTTTGGACGAGGGGCGCAGTGCCGCCGATTTGAACCACCCCAATATCGCGCAAACTTTCGATCTGGGCAGGGTGGGCTCGACTTACTACATCGCCATGGAGTACATCGAGGGTCGAGACCTCAGGCAGCTTTTGTTGACCAACGTGCGCCGCAAGCAGTTCATCCCTTTGAACCTTATCCTTCGCGTCATCGCCGAGGGCTGTGAGGGCATGCATTACGCCCACACGGTGAAGACGCCACGCGGTCATCACGCAGGGATCATCCATCGAGACATCAGTCCGCAGAACATCCTGGTGACCTTCGACGGCACAGTAAAGATCGTGGATTTCGGCATCGCCAAAGCAACCCAACGTGCATCCAAAACCCGTTCGGGTGTCTTGAAAGGCAAGTATGCCTACATGTCCCCGGAACAGGTGCGTGGCATAGAGCTCGATCCCCGTTCAGATCAGTTTTCTTTGGGCGTGGTCATGTACGAGTTGGTCACGGCCCGCAGGCTGTTTAAACGAGACAGCGAGCTGGGTACTTTGGATGCGGTGTTGGGCGCTGTGGTGCCCAGCCCCAGTCGATTGGATGGCAGTGTGCCGCCGGAAGTGGAAGCCATCCTGATGAGGGCTTTGGCTCAAGATCGGGAGCAGCGTTTTCCTGACATGCGCAGCATGCAGATGGCCATCGAAGAGGTCATGCTGACCATCAACCTGCCGGCCTCCTCGGCCCACGTAGCCGCTTACATGGAGGAAATGTTTTTAGATCGTGAGGAACCCTCCCTGGCCGGCAATGCCAAAATCAATCGTGCGATGCAGGCTTTGCCTGGCGTAAAGGAGAAGGGGCAGGATCTCGAGCGAACCGGCGCCTACACCCCGGGTTTGGATTTGGAACAAGTGAGTCGCCACACGCGCAACCCCACCCGCAATCTGGTCATGACCGGTCAACTGCAAGAGCAATCCCAGCCCCCGCGACCTTCAGGTTTGCTTTGGGCCATCGTTGGGCTCTTGGCGGTTTTCATCGGCCTGGGTGGATGGTTCGTCATCTCCAGTTTGCTTTCTGACAAGGTCCAGGGCGGCAACAACGGACTTGGTTCGTCCAACAAGCCGCTTGTCATCGACGGAGGAGCAAGCCTTGACGCCGGCCAGGCCAAGTCGCCGGTCGACGGAGGCGCGGGCCCGAGCGAGGATGGCGGGGTCAAGGGGCCTTCCGCGGACAAGGGACAACGCAAGCCGCCGGTGACCCATGTGGTTCATCGCAAAGGCAGCCTGAACATCGAGACCGTACCGGCCTCCAAGATTTTCTTGGGCAAGATTCCCATCGGCCAGGGGAGCGTGCGCGGCTACAGGTTGAGAGCCGGCGTCTATACCGTCAAAGCGGTGGCAAGGCCCGGTAGCGCAAAGACGCTGAGGGTGCGGGTGCGTTCGGGCCGAACAACCAGCAAGCGAATTACTTTCGGCAAGGGCAAACTGCGGGTTGTGGCCATGCCCTGGGCCAATCTCTGGGTGGACGGTCAGAAAAAAGGTCAGACCCCCATACCCGCCATCGAATTGCTGGAAGGTGCCCACAAGGTACGTCTGCATAATCCTCAACTGGGGCAAGAAAAATTCGAAGTCATCAAGATCAAAGCGGGAAAAGAAACCCTGGTTCGCGTGGACTGGCGATAATCGACTAGGTCATTATCTCAAGAAACCCCGGTTGCATGCTTGCCATCAAAAAGGCACCCACCACCCTGGGGTCGAGCTGGGTGCCGGCGCTGTTTTGGATTTCTTCCTTCGCTTTTTCCAGGGGCATGGGATCCCGGTAGGGTCGTTTGGAGGTCATGGCGTCAAAACAATCGGCCACGGAGATGATGCGCGCGCTGAGTTGGATCTCATCGCCTCGCAGGCCATCCGGGTAGCCCCGGCCATCAACTCGTTCGTGATGGTGTCTGACCATGGGCAGCAGGTGGCGATAAGCTTCGATCATGCCCACGATTTCGGCACCGATCAGAGGATGGGTTTTGATGTGAGCGAATTCCTCGTCGGTGAGGCGTCCTTTTTTGTTGAGCACATCTTCGCGGACGCCGATTTTGCCCAGATCATGCAGGATCGCGCCCTCCCTGATCTCGTCCAGATCTTTGCCTTGAATGCCCATGGCGGAGGCAATGAGTACGGCATAAGAGGCGACGCGTTCTGAATGTCCGCGGGTGTAAGCATCCCGGGCCTCCAGGGCCTTGATCATGCCCGCAACGGTTTCTAAGTAGCCTTTGCGAAGCTGATCGTGGGCCAGGCGCAATTCTGCGTTGGCCACCAGGACTTGCTCCATCAGCTTGCGGCGATCTTTCGACAGCTCAGATTTTTCCACCGCCCGACGGATCTTGTCGGTCACGAGGGCCACATCCTCGAAGGGTTTGAGCAAGTAATCGTATGCGCCCAGGCGCATGGCTTCGATGGCGCTTTCTAAGGAGGCATAGCCCGTCATCATGACCACTTCGGTGTCTTCAAAGTGTTTTTTGACGTGGGCCAGGAGCAAGAGGCCGGAGGGGCCGGGCAGGTTCTTATCCGTCAAGACCACGTCGGCGCCAAGTTCATCAAGGCATTCGATGGCGCCAGACACGTCGCTGGCCGTCAATACCTGGAATTGATTGGCTAAGAGGTCCGTCAAGACCTCCAGGATCGAATCCTCGTCATCGACCACCAGAATTCGGGCGGTACCGGCCAGGCCTTCATATTGCATGAATTAACCCTACCCCAATTGCTGCTTACTTGTCTGCTTACTTGTCTGCTTCTTTGAACTCAGCGTCGATTACGTCGCTGTCGGTTGAGCTTGAGGCCCCGGCGTCCGGGGGCGGTGTGGCACCGGTGGCGTCTGGCCCTGCGTCTGCGCCCGCCGAGGCCTGATAAAGCACTTCGCCCATCTTTTGCGAGGCCTGCATCAACTCCTCGGAGGCCTTTTCGATGCCTTCGATGTCGTTGGCGCTGACGGCTTCTTTGAGGTCTTTGATTTTGTCTTCGATGTTGCTCACGACATCATCCGGAAGTTTCTCCTTGAATTCCTTCAAGGTTTTTTCGGTCTGGTAGATTAGCTGGTCTCCCGTATTGCGGACTTCGACCTCGTGGCGGCGTTTCTTGTCGTCCTCTTCGTGGTGCTCGGCTTCGTTGACCTTATTCTCGATGTCGTTTTTGCTCAAACCAGAGGATGCCGTGATGGTGATGTGCTGTTCTCGTCCGGTGGCATTGTCCTTCGCGCTGACGTTGACGATGCCGTTGGCGTCGATGTCGAAGGCGACCTCGACCTGCGGCATGCCTCGGGGCGAAGGCGGGATGCCATCCAGAATGAACTTGCCCAGGGTGCGATTGTCTGACGCCATATCCCGTTCGCCCTGCAAGACGTGTACTTCCACCGAGGTTTGACCGTCGGCGGCCGTGGAGAAAGTTTCGCTCTTGCGGGTAGGGATGGTGGTGTTGCGATCGATGAGTCGCGTCATGACGCCGCCCAAAGTCTCGATGCCCAGACTCAGGGGGGTGACGTCCAAAAGGAGCAGGTCTTTCACCGCTCCGGTGAGTACACCGGCCTGCAGGGCCGCGCCGATGGCCACAACTTCGTCAGGATTAACCGTGCGGTTGGGCTCTTTTCCAAAGAACTTCTTTACCTCTTCTTGGACCCTCGGGATGCGGGTGGAGCCGCCCACCATGACCACTTCTTCGATGTCGGCCGGCTTGAGTTTGGCATCGTCCAAGGCTCGCTGACAGGGGGCAAAACTGCGCGTGATCAGGTCTTCGCACAAAGATTCCAGCTTGGCCCGGGTCAGCTTCATGGTCAGGTGCTTGGGACCATTTTGATCGGCGGTCAAGAAGGGGAGGTTGATCTCGGTCTCCAGGGCCGAGCTGAGCTCGATCTTGGCTTTTTCGGAGGCCTCCTTCAGGCGCTGGATGACCATTTTGTCGCCGGATACATCGATGCCCTGGTCTCGTTTGAACTCGGCCACAAGGTAATCGATGATGCGTTGGTCGATGTTGTCGCCGCCCAGATGGGTGTCGCCATTGGTCGAAATAACCTCGACCACGTTTTCACCCACCTCCAGGATCGAAATGTCGAAGGTGCCGCCGCCGAAGTCGTAGACCGCGATGACCTGGTCTGTTTTCTTCTCAAGTCCGTATGCCAAGGCCGCTGCCGTCGGTTCATTGACGATGCGTTTGACTTCCAGGCCGGCGATGGTGCCCGCATCCTTGGTGGCTTGTCGCTGGCTGTCGTTGAAGTAAGCCGGCACGGTGATAACCGCATCTTTGACTTCTTCGCCCAGGTAGTTTTCGGCGGCTCGCTTGAGCTTTTGCAGGATTTTTGCGCTGATTTCCGGCGGGCTCAGGGTTTTGCCCTGAACTTCCACCTGGACGTCGTTGTTTTTGCTCTTCATGACCTTGTAGGGCACCAGGCCGATTTCTTCACTGACTTCCTCAAATTTTCGGCCCATGAAGCGCTTGATGGAGAAGACAGTGTTCTCTGGGTTGGTCACCGCCTGTCGTCTGGCCACCTGACCGACCAAGATTTCGCCGTCTTTTTGATAGGCCACCACCGAAGGCGTGGTGCGGTTGCCCTCTTCGTTGGTGATGATTTTGGGTGTGTCGCCTTCCATGACGGCCACCACGGAGTTGGTGGTGCCCAAGTCGATCCCGATGCATTTGCTCATCACTTAACCTCCAGGAAAACAATAAGTTTTTGTCTTTTTCAAGCTTGCCATCCAAGCCATGGATAAAGTAATCACGGCGGTCTTCTTGTCAAGCCCACATCAATCTTTGCAATCATGTAGAACTTCGGGATAATTCGGGTCTTCGAAGCGGAGGTGACAAGGTGAACAAAACGAAAAGCATCCAAAGCAGCGTGTGGTTTCACAACGCCCGATCCGATGCCAAAAGAAATCGTCTTGACAAGCTGGCTGAACTCATTGCCGAGGCGGGTCTGGTCTCGAAGATCAGCAGAGGGGACCTCGTGGCCATCAAGCTGCACTGGGGGGAGCCTGGCAATGTGGGGCACCTGCCGCCGCCCTATATCCGGCCACTGATCGAGGCGGTCCGGGCAGTGGGTGGCAAGCCTTTTTTGACCGACACGAACACCCTTTACACTGGTTTGCGTCGCAATGCCGTCGATCACGTGCAAGCGGCGGCCATGAATGGCTTCAGTTTGACCACTTTGGGCGTGCCGGTGGTGGTGGCCGATGGACTCAAAGGTTTCGACGGCAGGGATGTGCCTTTGGCCGGCGGCGGCACGGTCAAAATCGCCTCGGCCATCCTGGATGCCGACGCCATGTTGGTTTTCACCCACGTCAAAGGGCACATGCTTTTTGCCTACGGCGGCGCATTGAAGAATTTGGGCATGGGCTGCACCACCCCAGCCGGCAAGCAGTTTTTGCATTCGGACCTCAGGCCCGTGGTCCAAGCCAAGCGCTGCACGGGATGCGGTGACTGCATCCAGCGCTGTCCTACGGCTTGCATTGCTTTGAGTGGCGAGGAGGGAAGTACGCAGCGGGTGGCTCGTATCGACAAGGCGCGCTGCATCGGTTGCGGCGAATGTACAGCCACCTGTTCTCATGGTGCCATCCCAATCCGCTGGGCCTCTTCCCCCGATCTCATTCAGACCAAGACCGCGGAATGCGCCTTGGCCGCGCTGGCCGGCAAGCAGGACAAGGTGGGTTTTGTCAATTGCATGATCAACCTGACGCCCGACTGCGATTGCTGTGATTGGAACGACCCTCCCTTCGTGGCGGACGTGGGTTTTTTGGCTTCTACCGACCCGGTGGCGGTGGACGTAGCCTCGGCGGATCTGGTGGCGGCAGGCGAGCCCATTCCAGGTTCCGTGGCCGACGGGGGTCCCGCTGATCCATGGCGGGCGATCGTGGATATCGATTATCGCGTGATCTTCGCTCACGGCGAGAAAATTGGTCTCGGCCGACAGGCCTATGGGTTAGTTAAGCTGTAGCTGCTGGTGCCGGGGGGGTGCCGGTTTCGTGTCCGCCTGCCTTGGGTTTGGCCTTGGCTTTCGGCTTGGCGGTCTTGTTTGGTTTTCTAAGGGCCAGTTCAAGCACCTTATCGATGTTGTCGACGAAGATGATCTCCAGTTTTTCACGAACCTCTTCGGGGATGTCCATCAAGTCTTTCTCGTTACGGGCGGGCAGAAGTACGCGAGAGATGCCGCTGCGGGCCGCCGCCAAGACCTTTTCCTTGACGCCGCCAACCGGCAGCACCTTGCCCCTCAGGGTCATTTCTCCCGTCATGGCCAGATCGCTGACCACGGGCCGACCGGTCAGCAGAGAGACCATGGCCGTGCACAGGGTGATGCCGGCAGAAGGGCCGTCTTTTGGGATGGCACCGGCCGGCACGTGGACGTGCAGGTCGGACTTGTCGAAGAAGTCTTCGTCGATGCCCAGCTCGACAGCCCGAGAACGGATGTGGCTGAATGCCATCTGGGCTGACTCCTGCATGACCTCACCCAGTTTGCCGGTGATGCTCAGGCGCTTGCCACCTGGCATCCGCGTGGCCTCGATGAAAAGCACCTCGCCGCCGGCGGCCGTCCAGGCAAGCCCGATCGCCACGCCGGGAATGTCCGTCCGCTCGGCTGTCTCGTGGAAAAATTTTTGTGGGCCGAGGAAGTCAAACACCAAATCAGGCGTCACGTAGACAGGTTCAGGATTGCCGGTGGCCACCCGCATCGCTACTTTCCGGCAAATGTTGGCGACCTCTCGTTCCAGATTGCGCACACCGGCTTCCCGGGTGTAGTCGCCAACCAGGGTGGCCAAGGATTCCTCTGAGAAAGTCAGGTTGTCCACGGTGATGCCGTGGGCTTCCAATTGCTTGGGAATCACGTGCCGGTTGGCGATTTCAATTTTTTCTTCCACGATGTAGCCGGGCAGCTCCAAAACCTCCATGCGGTCCCGCAAGGGGGCTGGGATGGGGTCTAAGAGGTTGGCCGTGGTGATGAACAGTACCTTGCTCAAATCAAAGGGCAAGTCCAGGTAGTGGTCGGTGAAGGTATTGTTCTGTTCGGGGTCCAAGACCTCCAACAGGGCGCTTGATGGATCCCCTCGGAAATCGGCACCAAGCTTGTCCACCTCATCCAGCATGATGAGGGGGTTGTTGGAACCGGTTTTGCGCAAGGCGCGAATGATGCGGCCCGGCAAGGCACCCACATAGGTGCGCCGGTGGCCGCGGATCTCGGCCTCGTCTCGCACGCCGCCCAAACTCATGCGCTCGAAGGTGCGTCCCATGGCCCGGGCGATGGAGCGGCCCAGGGAGGTTTTGCCCACGCCGGGCGGTCCCACCAGGCACAAGATGGGGCCCTTCATGTCGTTTTTGAGCTTACGCACCGCCAGATACTCCAGGATGCGCTCTTTGGGTTTGTCCATGCCGTAGTGGTCTTCGTCCAGGACCTTGTGCACTTCAGCGATGTTCAAGTTGTCATCCGTGCTTTTGGACCAGGGCAGCTCGCAGAGCCAGTCCAGGTAGGTCCGAGCCACGGTGTACTCTGCGCTCTCCGGGTGCATGCGGCTCAAGCGGTTGAGCTCTTTGTCCGCTTCTTTCTTGCTCTCCTCCGGCATTTTTGCAGCCTCAATGCGGTCGCGCAACTCATCGACCTCACGGGCATTGGCGTCGTCTTCCCCCAGTTCCTTTTTGATGGCCTTCATTTGTTGGCGCAAGT
>JAUVAM010000316.1 GCA_030591745.1 Deltaproteobacteria bacterium | reverse complement strand
TATGCTCCGGCTGGATGCGGGCAGCAGGGAGACCGAAGCCACCGCGCGAATGGCCAGCAGGCAAAAGGTGATGGTCGCCAGACCAAGCCCCAGACGGCGGGTCCAATTTCCGTCTAGTTTCTTGCGCAGCAGGTAGACCGGTTCGATCATTGCGGCCATGCCCATGGCCACCAGATAAGCTTCGTAACGAAACAGCCAGCCGGTCCGGGCGAATTGCAGGTGCATGGTGCAAGTGACAAGGAAAATCAACGGCCCGAAGAGAATGGACTGCTTGTCATGGGGCCCACGTCTGAGGTGGAGGATCAGGGCAAATCCCAAGACTCCCATCAAGGCCATCAGGTGCGGGTTGGAGAGCAATTGGATTGGCCCGGTTGAGATAAACGTCAGGAATCCCGCCATGGAGTTCAGATCCGGCAAGTTGCCCTTCAGCAGCAGGGAGTTTGGAAAAAAATGCCAGCCTTTGTGGATGGCCAGCATGCCAATAGTCGCAATGCCAGACAGGCTAAGGAAACCGGTAACAAGGGCAAGCCGAAAACGGCGCCGGAAAAGCAGCAAAACGACCACCGTTGCAACCAGAAACAGGCCCTCATACCGCGCAGCCACCAACAGCGGCGCCAAGACAGGCAGCCAATAGAAGCCTCGTCTGGTTTCTTTGCGGTCCAGGGCCTTGGCCGCGAGAAAAGCAAACCAGAGGCTAAGCAGGGTGTGCAAGCTGTGCTCCATGCCGCTGTAGATCAAGGCAGGCAAAGGCACGAAGAAAGCAAACAAGAGCAAGAACAGGAAAACAAGCGGCTTGCTGAGGGGCATGCGCGCCAGCCATCCGTAAATTGTAAGACAGACCAACGATGCCAGGATCAGGTTCCAGGCGAGTGGGATGACTTCGCTGTTGCCGAAGACAAACACCGAACAAGCCAGCAGAGAGGTCCACAAGGGAGAGGAAGAAGACGATGTGAATTCATAGGGGGTGATGCCCCAGACACCATGATGGGCTAGACTATCGGCCATGGCCAAGTGAATGTAGGGGTCGTCCAGTGGATAGACAAGCCAGGCGATTCCACTCCAGGCACCTGCGCTGAACACGCCGGCCATCACCCCATACAGGATGAGCAAACAAGCCCAAAAAGGCCAGCCCGGCAATTTCGAGCTGGAGGAATCAATGACTGTCATCGGAGAAGAAGGTCTCCCGACGCTCGAGTCAATGCGTCTTGCGTCGTCTCAACAGACGGGTCAGGCCAAGCGGCATAACCAAGAGGAGCAGGAACATGCCCGCTGTAGGCCAGGAACCCTGCCCTGGGTTTGTGGTGGCACAAGAGATGATGCCTTCCTCTGGGTCGGGCACAATGACGACCCGCAGGGTCATCTGGCTATCGGGCGCGCCCCGGAGTTGAACGGCCATCAGGTTGCTTGAATCCAGATCCACCGGCATTTCCAGTTCGCTCATCTCTTCGCTGAAATCGCCGGGTCCGAAGACCTGTCCACCATTCAAGGCCACCAGCGCTGAAGTCACGCGGTCGCTTCCATCCTCAAGGCCGTTCTCCAAGCAGATATAGGCCTGCCCCGTCAAACCAGGTTGTGTGAAGGCGTCCAGGAAGGTGACGGGCTTGGCTGTCGAACGGAGATAGGTCTTGGGACCGAAGATCGGAATGGCGGCCGTGTTTTGGCAACCTTCTCCCGTTGGAGGTGGATTATCAAAAATAAACTCAAAGAGGTAGATGTCCAAATTTTCGTTGCGATCATCGGTGAAGACCAGCCGATTCCCAGACAGGTCGTGCAGGTATTGTTGGGCCGGGTCGATGGTCACCTGTTCGCTGACATGCAACGAGAGGGAGTGGATCCAGATGTCCGAGTCGCCGGAACTCCAGTCCTCGTATGCCACAAAATCTCCGCTGATGGCCGGATTGCGCTGGTAGTCGGGATCATCGGTTAGGGCTTGCAGCGTCCCATCGCTGATTCGGTAAGCAAAGACGTCGCCCGGACTTGATCGGTTGCTGGTGAAGACGATCCAGTCGCCATCCACATCCGGCTCCCTGTCCGCGGCCAAGTCGGTGGCGACAGCCGACTCAATGCCGGTGGCCAAGTCCAGCATGTAAACGTCCGCATTGTCGTTGCGATAGTCCTCCCATACTACAATCTGTCCGCTGATGACTGGTTTGATCTGCTGGCTTTCGTTGTCTGTGAGTCTGTATTCCTGTCCCGTAGCCAGGTCCAACATGTAGATGTCAAAGTCGCCGTTGCGATTGTCCTCGAAGACAACCAAATCGCCATCGATAGTCGGGTTGCGTTGGGAGGCTGCGTCGTTTGTCAATTGGATGGAACTGGCCGAGTCGATTTCGTACAAGATGATATCTGCGCTGCCTTCGCCATAATTTGTATACACAACGCGCTGACCTGAAACATCATTCAGGAGTTGATCACCGCCACCGGAGGTGATCTGTTGCTCCACCCCCGCCTCCAGATCGTAGTAGTAGATGTCCGCGTCGGGGTTGCGCAAATCCGAGTAGACGGTGATGGCCCCCGAGATCGACGGATCAAATTGGTCAGCCGAATCCGTTGTGATCTGGGTTTCTATCCCATCAAAGTTGTATGCCAATGCGGGCGTAGCCATCAAAGCGATCACGACCAGGGCCAGGGTTAGTCGAAACAACTTTGTCATGGCATGCGCTCCTTGGTGGTTGCTTCGTCCCATAAACAAAATCCAAACAAAAAAATAGCGAAAGCTTCATCCGAAAAGCCGTCGCCGCGCAAGCCCTACATGACCATCTTCGGCGGCCTGTCTACCGCAAAAATACTTCATGCGGCCATGGCTTTGCGCTCCAGGTTGCCCTGGATTGCCTTTTCGGATGGTACAACTATAATCTCGGTTAGTGTAAAATGATATTTGGAAGATGTCAAGAGGTATTATTTCCGGTTTTCCTTATGGTTTTTTGTCCCGCCACATCTCGGGCGAGGTCTTTATCTGGAATGAATCAGCTCGGGTGTCCACCGTGAATGAATGTGATCGGATTTCTTTGACGTTGTTCCCCACATCCTGGGCTTTTATTGCAACTCGATGTTTTCCATCTCCAAGTTGCAGAACCTGGCGGAATTTGCCTTTCGGGTCCACTTCCACCACCACGCCAGCGACTCTCACCCGAGCGCCTGGCTGACTGCGACCCTTCACCAGAAGTCGTCCCGATGAAAGATTACGCTCTTTTGGCCAGCGCACCTTGAGAAGCAGTTGTTTGGGGATGCGTATCGGATCCTCGGGCGGGTTGCCCTGCTCTACTCGCGCCATGTAGCCCGCATCAATCTGAACGATCTTGCCTTCCGCCTCCAATTCGACTCGGCCCTTGCTTGCACCGACCGCGACCATGCCCGATTTGTCTGCATGCATTTTGAACTGGCCACCCTGGGAACGGGCCACCGCTCTTGCCGCGGCCACCTCAACCGAATGTTTTTTGGCAGGCACGACGCTCGCATCAATCATGCCCTCTGCCAGAAGAAAGCGGAAAAGATTCTCAGTCAAGGATTGAACCAAGAACTCCGAGTCTGAATCCATGCGTACGGCAAATACGCCTGGCATCGACAAAGTCGCGCTTGATGAGTTGCCTGTCCGGATTCTGTCTTGCGATTGCAGCACCATGCCTTCTTCGGCATGAGACCAGTTTTTTCCATCACCGCTGGCCACCTCAACCTGACCCTGCAGTTGGTTGAGGGACAGCGCCATGGGAGCGGTTTGGGCTTTGATTTTGGGTACTAGCCTGACCTTTAGCCCGGTGGGCGCTATGGGTGCCTCTTGATTTGTCCTGCTCACCGAGAGTCCTTGCTCGAACAAGATGAGATAAACGATGGGTACGCTGACGACAAACAAAACGATGGCGGATATGAAAAGCAATCGTTCCCGCATCAGGAATCTCCAATCCAGGGCAGTTCGATGCGGAATAAACTGCCTTCGCCCAGCTTGCTTTCCACGTCAATTCTCCCGCCATGATCCGTGACGATGCGATAGCTTTCGCTCAATCCCAAGCCTGTATTGGTCCAAACATCCTTGCTTGTAAAAAAGGGATCAAAAATCTTATCTACGCAATCCGACGGGATGCCAACCCCATCGTCTCTCACCTCGACGAGCAGCCTCTCTTTTCCCTCGATCTTGGTTTGAATGTTCAGCTTGCCCCCATCCGGCATGGCCGTCAATGCATTGGAGAAGAGATTGAGAAAAACCTGCATCAATTGCCGATGATCACCAAGAATTTCAGGCAACTGTTCGTCTAGCAACCAATCGCTCTTCACGCCCTGGGACAAGAGCCGCTGCTCCATCAAGGAATGGGCATCGAGAAGAACCTGATTGATGTCACAGGCGCTGTGATCGGATTCAGACTCAAGCTCGCTGAAGCGCAACAGCCTCTGGATGACATCCCGGCAGCGCTTGGCCGCGCCTTCCATTTCTTCCAGCACCTCCTGGCGCTTGGACCATTCAGGGCCTTTGAGCTTGAGCAACTGCACGTTGCCGAGGATGCCGACAAGTGGATTGTTTACTTCATGAGCTACACCGGCCCCGAGTTGACCGATGGCCGCCAGTTTGTTTGTTTGGAGCAAACGTTGATGGGCAACAGCCAGTTCCTGGGTGCGCTCTTCGACTCGTTGCGCCAATTCTCGATTGAATCCTTCAATTTCCTCTCGAGAGGCTTGCAACTCTTCGCCCATGAGGTTGAAGGTCTTGGCCAGCAGACCCAACTCATCCCGGGTTTTCACCTCCACCCGAGTTGAGAGATCGCCTTTGGCAAATGCTTCGGCCGCAGCAGCCATTTTTCGGAGGTTCTTGTTGATCCGGCCTGTGAACAATCCACCAAGCAACAACAAGGCAAGGATGGAGAACCCGGTGCCTGTCATGGTGACCAAACGAGATCTTTTCACTTCGGCCCAAGCCGAATCGCGCTCTTCGTGCAGCACAACGCCCCATCCGGTTAAGCCCACCCGCGAAAATGCGAATAGTTTGTCTTTCTCAAAAAAAGCGTCTGCGATCATGCCAGCCTGCATCCTTTTCACGGCAGATTGTGTGGCTTGCAGGATGCGCTTCTCCTTTTTTCCAAATCCGCCAAGGAATTGGCCGTTTTCGTTTACCAATGTGACTTTGAAACCCTGAGTAAAGGCGCTGTCCTGGATACGCTGGAGAACCCTCGACAGGCTCCACTGCAGCGCCAAAAGTCGGCCTGGCTTGCTCAGCGGAAAAAGCATGTTTAGCGAAGGGGCAGCGTCAGGGGATTTGCTGACTGAACCCAATACGACGCTTCCGGGTCCTGCCGCCTCCGCTCTGCGCATGGGTAACTGTTTGAGAAATTTCTGATGCTCGACTGTCGAAATCGCCTTTCGATGTCGATACTCTGGGTACTTCTCAGGATGCTCCAGGAACACGCCTGGCACGAGGGCTTCTGCCTGGAGGTTGACCAAGGCCACCTGAGAGATGGTCTCGCTCTGCTTGTAGATGATGCCGAGCAAACCCTTCCACTCTTCATCGGTCATGCC
>JAUVAM010000080.1 GCA_030591745.1 Deltaproteobacteria bacterium | reverse complement strand
TCGCTCCAGTCAACAACCATCGCGCAATTTTCATGAAAGGCAGGCTAAGGCAGCCCAAGGGTGGAAGTCAAACACACAAAATTGAATACCTTTGCTTTTGATTGATATACGATACGGCTATCAGATAAAGCGACGGGGAAAGGAGTGATCCCTTGAAGTCAAAGACTTTCATGTTCATCGCTTTCTTGGCGGTCCTGGGTGCTGGCTATTGGGCCTACCAGGAGGGGGCCCTCGACGGGATGTTTTCCTTCGGTGAAAAAAACAATGGGGACCTTATCTCCGATGCGCCGGTCAGCACGGTCCCGGGATTGGTCAGTAAGATCCCCGGATTGGCCGAAAAAGCCAAAGAACTGGAAACAAAAACACCCGACGACCAGCTTCCCCTCATCTTTGGCAAGTTCACCGACGGCATGGGGCAAGCGATTGCCAGCCTCAAAAGCAAGGGCGGTTGCAAGACCCGACTGCTCCGCGCGCAGAAAATTCTGTCTAAGGCCAAAGTGGAATTCAACAAGAGCATCAAAAAACTGAAGCCCACCCTCGATGCCATGACACCCAAAGAAAAGAAGGCCCTGGTCGCCATAGAGGCCCGGCGCATGCAGGCCGAGCAAAAATCGAACAAGGCTGCATTCAAACGCTTCAAGCGCCGCTGCCCCAGGCAAGCCAAAAAATTAATTAAGAGTTCGCTAATCTATGCGGCAAGCATGAAAAACACAGTGCTAAAATAAAATCCGTCTATTCAAGGGCACATGAATGTCCTGCCGGCGGACCCTCTTCGGAGACGCCGCCTGCTTTCCAGACAACGGGCACATCAGACCATACTGACTTGAGCAAATCGCAATACTTCGTTTTGAAGACGGACAAAGGCATGACCGCGTGTGCCCCGAGATCCGTCGCGACAAATGCGCCTTCGCCGACGACGAGCAGGTGCTCGACCGAACCGTTGAGTTGCCCGCCTCTCAGTTTCTCGCCGTCGACAAAGTTCCAGAGGCCGTATGCTCCGTTGGAAAACCCGACCAGCACCGAGTCCGCCGTGGCCGGCTCGATACGCGTCACGGCACCCTGGGCTGTCTGCTCGAAACGAATACGGATGTCTTGTTTTTCCGCCTTCAGAGAAAACGCGTCTATCTGCCCGTATCCACGCCCCACGAGCAGGTGGTCGCCCACAATGCATATCGAAGAGGCCTTCCGCCCCAGGGACCAATTCTTGATCCTGCGACCTTGATGGTCGAAGGCGGTGACACCCTCCTCGGTGGACACCTGGATGTGGTCAGCATTTTTCGAAATGGCGGTAGCTGTATTGGCCAAATCGATGACATCGCCATTTTTTCCAATCATTCTGACCCGACCCTCAAAATCGAGGGTCAGGCAAGCGTCCGGCAAGGCAATGACACGTTTTGCCGCCGGATGTTTTGCTTTCAAGAGCTCCACGTCCGTCTTCGAATCCCAAATCCTTATCCCTGCCCGACCGCCGAGCATGCAGACGAGGCCAGACTCGGAATTTTGGCTCGCCAGGTCAGCGCTGTCCTCGATGGCCTTCTTCCATCTCAAGCCAACTTCGGCTGCTTCCCCCGCCAAAGAAACCCAACCTTCGTGGGTTTTGAGTTCGGCAGGGGACGCATGAAGGAAAGGAGCATTCCAGATGGATCGCAAGCTCGCGGTATCCCAGAGGCGAACAGAGCCATCCCCGCCGGCCGTGGCAAACATCGAGCCGGTCCCGTTGAATCGAACATGCCGAACAGGCCCATGGTGTCCTCTGGCAATCCTTGTCGTCGACTTGTCGAGATCCGTGATGCGGATGGACCCATCGGTGCAAGGAACCGCGATCAATTGGCCATCGGGGTGAAATGCCGGGAACAATGCGTAACCCGGACAGCGATCCACAATTCGAGATTCGGCGCTTTCAAGGTCCCACAGTCTGACCGTTGCGTCCGCCCCGGCCGATAAAAGCTGTGTGCCATCCGGGCTGAAGTCAGGCCCATAAGCTGCGCCTTCGTGGCCTGCATATTCTCTGATGAGCCCCCCGGTCTTCACGTCCCACAATCTGAGCGTGCCATCATGCGATCCACTCCCCAGCTGCTTTCCACTGGGACTGAATCGTACCTGGGCGACCATGCTGCGATGGCCCTTGAGCACATGAACGATTCGACCCGTGCTGATCTCCCATACCCGAACGGAGCGATCCTCGGAGGGTGCAGCCAACAGCCTGCCGTCCGGGCTCACGTCGATGTTGACGACACCAAGTCCGGAACCGCCATAAGTATTGAGAAGCCTCAGCGAACGCGCGTCGCGAAGCTCAACCACGTTGCCGGCAAGCGCCAAAGAATCTCCCGAGGGATGATAGGCGAGACCCCACAATTGTGAAATGCCCGGTTTAACCTGAACCCCAGGTGCCCCAGTGGAGAGGTCCCAAATGCGCAGGGTTTCATCCAAGCCCACGGATGCAAGCTGTTGACCTCCTGGATGAAAACCAACAGACCAGACAGGCCCGGCGTGAGCATAGGTCAAGGATTCTCTTGCCCCGGCCTTGGCCATGTCGATAAGCCGGAGGACGCCCTGAAAACTCAATGAAACATTGTGCAGGCCATCTGGCGTGAAGAGCAAGGCCACAACCCAGGACTCATGCTTAAACGCACCCAATTCGGACAGCATTTTCGCATCGAGCATCGTCGCCTGTTTCCCGTTCGATGCAATCAGGCGACCGCCGTCGGGAGCCAAGGCCAGCGAAGAAATCCACCCATCAAGAAGCGTCCGTTTTTTTATTTGTTCGCCTGAAGAGGTGTCCCAAAGCCTGACCGTCGCATCCATGCCGGCAGAAAAAACATGATCCCCCTCATGCGAAAAGAGCACCTGCTTGATTTGCTCGCTGTGGCCCTTGAGTTTCATCCTCATTTTCCTGGTGTCGACATCATGGAGGTAGATCACATTGTCTGCTGCGGCGATGGCGATGGTTTTCGAATCGGGGGCGAAAGCCAAATCGCTAACGCCTGGTCCGCCTTGGCGCAACTGGGAAACCATGACCCTGTCAGCAATCGACCAGAGTCGCACGGCCCCGTCATCCCCCCCCGAGGCGATCAGTTTTCCGTCAGGAGAGCAGGAAATCTGCCTTGCCGCTTTGGCATGGGCAGCCAAAATCGTCGGAGCCTTTTCTTCCGACTCCCACAAGAGCAAAGAACCGTCTGAAGCCACTGCGGCAAACGCACCCGAGGGGGAGTAACACACATCCCAGACAATAGAGCTGCCTGTCGAAAAGGTCTTTTCCACCTGAAGGGTCGGGATCGAAACAATTCGAACCGCACCATCTATCCCCGCGACCGCGATTCGCTCTCCGTCTGCGCGAATCGCGATGGCGTTACCCAACGCGGGCAAGGGAATCGAAGCCAAGAGGGGCTCACCCTGCAGGCGATTCCATAGCGCGCGGGCAGAGGTGGAGTCACCCAACTCGAGGGCCCTGCGTGCCTTGGCCCGAGCCTCGATCAAGTCACCCTGGACCCTGTCGGCCTCCGCTCCCGCGACAAGTGCTGAAGCAAGATGTAGCTCGGCTTGGTCTCGTTCCTCGGCAGCTTGTCTCTCCGAAGTCAAAGCCTTGTCTCGTTGCTCAGCTACCCTTAAAAACATGACGACAGATAAGACCAAGAGCAACAACAAACTGGCCCCACCGACCGCGAGCGCCGCCCGGTAGCGATCCGCGAATCGCCTGAGCAGGTCCATGCCCCCGTACGCATGGGCACCAACCCGCCGCCCGGCCTGAAAGGCCTCCATGTCCCTTGCGACGCCGCTGCCGTCGGCATACCTGCCGCCTTTGTCCTTGCACAGCGCCTTCGCAGCCACCGACGCCAACTCCCCGGGTGCCTCTGCGCAGAACTCGAACACGGGCGCGACCGGATGACTCATCACGCGACCAAGCACCTCGAAGGGAGACCCCACGAAAGGCGCTCGGCCTGTAAGAATTTCGTACAAAACCGCCCCCAAAGCCCAAACGTCGGAACGCTCATCGATCTTGTCCATCAGTCCTTCGGCCTGCTCGGGACTCATGTACTTGGGCGTCCCTATGACATCCCCGACAATGGTGCGCCCCATGTCCGCATCCATGATCTCTTTTACTTCCCTTGCTATTTCCTTGCCCCGGATGTCTTCCTTGCCTCGCACCTTGGCCAGGCCCCAATCCAAGACCACGGTTTCTCCAAACTCTCCCACCATGACGTTTGAGGGCTTGATGTCCCGATGCACGACTCCACGCGAATGCGCATAGGCGATGGCCTGGCAGAGGTTTGTGAAGTGACCCAGAAGCTTCATGCGATCGGCTAAGGTTTTTGCCTTCTTCAGTTCGTCTCTCAGCGTATTGCCCCGGACGACTTTCATTGTGTAGTACAGCGTTCCATCCGCTTTTTGACCAAGTTCATAAACCGGCACAATGTTGGGGTGCTCGAGCTGTCCTGTTACGCGGGCTTCACGAAGAAATCGAGCCATCCCGGCAGAAAGCTTGCCCGACGACGAATCGAGACCTGCTTGATTGTCTTTGGCCGGCAGAAGTTCTTTGATGGCCACTTCGCGGCCAATGTGCTCGTCCACCGCGAGCAACACACGCCCGATACCTCCCCGACCCAACTCGGTCTTTTCTTCACCAACCTTGACCTGATATCGCCCCTTGTGCTCATGGGTTACTTGCCAAACATTCTCTTGATCTTCCTGCGATTTTTCACTTCCAGTTTCCGTCCCCACCGAGCCGCCAAAAGACAACAGCCCCTCTGATTCCTCACCAAAACCAGCAGGTGTTTTTTTGTCGTCACTCATAATGGAAATTCCTGAAACAAACCAAGTCGCTTGGCACCAGATGGCACGCTGGGAAGATATTGACTAACTTGACCCGGGTCAAGCTAAGCCACTAATGTGTGAGAGCTCTACTATTTCACCGCCTTGAGGCGCAACATAAGAGGTGTGGATGAGAATCGGGTTTCTTATCATCACAAGTCTCCTGTTGTCCGGCATGCAGGCCAGGGCGGCAGGTCCAAGCGGTGGCTGGCAAGTCACGGTAAAAGCCAGTCCGGATCGCCTCTTGGCCCATCCGGGCAAAATCATCCAATTGCTCATCACGGTCCAAGACGGGCAGGGGCAGGGCGTATCAGGCCTGCCCGTAAAAATAGACGCATCCCGCGGCAAGTTGGGCCAGGTAAAGGATGAGGGAGAGGGGCGCTACGCATCCACCCTCAAACTACCCAGACAACGTCATCCGCAGGCCATCCTGGTGGCGGCCAAAGTGCCTGGAACTCCGCCAGCCTGGTGTACGATCCGACTCCTCTCCGAGGTGAACTTACCGATCAACACGGACAAACCCCGGGTTCAGGTCACCTTGAAACTGGGCGGGCGAAGCTATGGTCCCGCGCGAACCGATAACAGGGGCCGGGTCAAGATCCCCGTCCAGGTCGCCCCGGGGGAGTTTGAAGCCACAGCGATGGCCCTGGATGAATTCGGCAACCGCTCTCTACGCAAAGTCAAAATCCCCATTCCGAAAAGCCCCTCTTTGGTGGGTTTCGCCGAACGTGCCCAACTGGCCGCCGACGGACAAGACGGAACAGAGATTTACCTGGTGGCCATCAAGGCAAATGGACTGGCGGATGAAACGCGAAAATTCGTAGCCAGCATGAAGTCAGGTCAGGTGGATCCCGCCAAACGCATCGCGCCAGGCATTGTCACAATCCGTTTCACGGCACCAAAAGGACTCAGAAGAAAACAAATACAGCTTCGCTTGGCTGACAAGGAAAAACCGAAGCTGAATCAACGGTCCTTCACCTTCAAGCTAGGCACCGGTCAGCCGAACAAACTGAGCCTGAACGCCAGTCCCAAAAAACTGGTGGCCGACGGAAAGAGCGCGGCCCGTTTTGCACTCCGGCTGGAGGACCGAGCGGGCAACCCCCTGCCCGGCCACCCCATCACCATTCAATGCGCCAAGGGTTTCACAAGCCCAATCCGGGATCGGGGAGACGGTCAATACGAGGCGGATTTCACAGCCCCGCTGCACCAACGTGGCTCCGCGGGTTGCATCGCCAGTCTGGCCAAAGCGGACGGCACCTCCTTGACCGCCCAAGCCATCCTTGACCTGATGCCGCCGGTCCCAGCCAAATTAATCATCCAGGCGGACAAAAACAGCCTGCCCCAGGATGGCGTGTCGCACAGCCTCATCGAAATCAGGGTTCTGGACAAACACGACAACCCCCTGGAGGGTGTCGTAGTCAAGGCCAGCGCCCCCTTGGGCGGATTGGACCCCGTCAGCGAAGATGGCCAGGGTCGCTACCATTTGACCTACACCGCCCCACGTGGGGAGGAAGACACCCGCGTACGCATTGAAGTGGCAGCGGGTATTGGCAAGCAGCCGATACGCCAAAACCTGTTCATCCCCCTGCAAGGCGTTGTGCCGCCTCGCCCGCCAGCACCCATGTTCAGCCTTGGGCCGTCGGCGGCTTTTCTGACCAACTTCGGTCGCCTGCATTCCGGCGGCATTACATTGGATTTGGCCTGGCAACTGCCCTACCTGGGCGGCTACCTTTATCTGGACCTCGAAACCGGCTACCGCTTTGGAGAGACCTCACAGGCTCTGAGCAATGACCCCCTCGCCGCGGATTTGACCACAACCCTCGAGAACGTCCCGCTGCACTTATCCCTGCTTTACAAGCCCTGGCCGCGCCATCCGGTCACCGCCGTAATCGGCCTGGGCGGTGGCGCCGAATTCATCCAGTGGTCTTTGCGAAGCACCGATGGCGCCGTCGAGCGCAACCACGACGTCCTCCTGGGTGCCTTAGGGCTCCTCGGGGTTGAGGCGCGCTGGGGCCCCGGGGCCATATTCCTGCATGCCCGATACCTTTACGCTTTTCTCCGCGACGAGGCACCTCGTGCCGCCGAAGCGACCTCGGGCTCCACCATCAAAGGCAACGTGGGCGGGCTGGACATTCTGTTCGGCTACCACCTTTTCTTCTGAGAGAACGAGAGGCGAAATCCATGAACAACCTACGCGCCACATCGTTCCCGCTTCCATTCCTGGCGAGCGCTTTGCTGCTGACCGGCCTCGTGGCCTGTGTAGAACAAGCGCTTGAGCCAGCCCAACTGCACCAAGTCTGTCGCAGCGACGAGGACGGCTCGTGCCCAGATTGGGCCTGGGCTGGAGAAGCCACGGACCTGCTGCTGCTGGGCACCCACTTGGCCCCAACCTTTCAAGCGGATTTGGGCGATGACGCCCCCCCCAAAGGCCAGGAAATCCGCGCATGGCTCGGCAACCACGAACTTGAAGAAATCATCCAGATCCGCCCCCCCGATGGTGCACAATCCGCGCTTTCCGCCAGCCTGCCCACCAACCTCAGTCCAGGGCGATATTCGCTACGCCTGGAGTTGCCCTCCAGCGGAATCCTCGTCCTCGAAGATGCTTTCGAGCTCCGATCACCCCTGGTCGCGGGCTACAGCCTACAAAAAGCCGTCTTCCCTGTAGGCGACCAGGCCGTACTTCACTTGGACCTCCACAACCAGGGCAACACCACCCTGGAGTTGCTCCGCCTGGATTGGAGCCAGGAGGGACTTGGTTTGGTGGATTTGCCTGGTGCCTTCCAAACTGCCACCCTCATCCCGGGTGCCCAGCAACAAGTGGACATTGCGCTCGAAGCCCAAGAACCCGGTCGCACCTTGCTCAGCCTGCAGGCGATCGCCCAAAACCCGGTAGGTATCATCTTGGGTCAAAACCCCGTCTTGAAAGTGGACTTGGCCATCCTCGAGGCGGCATCCCTGCGGACCACCCCAAGTCTCTCACCCAATCCAGCAACCGTAGATCAAGCCCTGGAGCTGGAGGTCACCCTTGAGAACACAGGCGGTGTCGGCCTGTCGCAGGTAAGCCTTCTGCTGGAGCAGACCGCTGGGCAGGCCCAACTGGACTGGCTCGAATTGCCCGAGCCGGTGGACCTGCTGGCCGGAGGGCGTCGCATCTTGCGAGTAGTCGGCACGGCACGAAGCCCTGGTCAAGCCCAATTACAAATCCGGGTCGAAGGCGTCGAGGACATCTCTGGTATCTTGCGTCAGGCCCCTCTTGCGGATCCCATTCTGCTTACGGTTATCGAACCCTGACTTCAGCTTGATCCGGGTGCCCGCCTGTGGTTTCATGAGGCAATTCAATGACACCCTGCGGAGGCTGCGTGCCGGGCGAACTTCCTACAATTTTGGTCATCGACGACGAGGAAGTGGTTCGCTTACTGTTTGATAGCTTGCTCACCGATGAAGGCTTCCCTGTTCTTCTTGCCGACACGGGCCGACAAGGTGTCGAATTGCTGGACAAACACCAGCCGCCATTGGTGCTTGTGGACAAGAACCTGCCCGACCTTTCGGGCCTGGACCTGATAGCCACCCAAAAACAACGCCACCCCAACACCGAATTCATCATGATCACAGGCTATGCCTCGCTGGACTCCGCCGTCCGGGCCATGGAAATGGGTGCCTTTTCCTATCTCACCAAACCCTTCTCGGACATGGAGGTGGTGCTGGATCGAATCAAATCGGCCCTTGAGGTCAACCACCTGCGCCAAGAAACCATCCTGCTGAAAGAACGCCTGAGCCGCCTGCCAAAAGGCCTCCCGGCGACGCCCTCACAGCATGAATCGAGCCAGGACAAAGCCGCCACCGAGGTCGTCTTGGGGACGATAAGTCTACTGGAAAGCTTTCTGGACAAGCGGGAGACCATACCCTCCGCACCGGCCTGGTCACGTCTTGTCGACATGTTTGAGCAACAAGCCAACAAATTGAAAACTTTTTTGAAAACGTTAGAACCCTAAGGAGTCGTCGGCATGTCCGATTTGATTCTGTCCATCGATCAGGGCACCACAGGCACCACCGTGGCCTTGTTCGACAGCAACTGCCAGATGAAGGCCAAGGTCACCACAGAGTTTCGACAGATTTTCCCCAAACCCGGCATGGTGGAACACGACCTGAACGAAATCTGGGATTCGGTCACACAAAGCATCCCCAAAGCCCTGCGGCAGGCGGGCGTGGATGGTCAAGCCGTGACGGCAATCGGCATCACCAACCAACGGGAGACCACCGGACTCTGGGATCGAAAAACAGGAAAGCCAGTTCACAATGCCATCGTTTGGCAATGCAGACGAACCGCTCCCTTTTGCCAAGAGCTAAAAGACGCAGGGCACGAGGCCCTGTTCCGCCGGCGTACAGGCTTGGTGCTGGATCCGTACTTCTCCGGGACCAAGCTGCGCTGGCTGCTGGACCATGTCTCCGGCGCCAAAGCGGCCGCCGAATCCGGC
>JAUVAM010000021.1 GCA_030591745.1 Deltaproteobacteria bacterium | reverse complement strand
CAGGGTCAGGTCAAGGCCCAATCTGCCGTGCAGGCATATACTCATAATCTGCGTCGTCACTTGGGCGCCATGTGGACGGCCTTGGATGGCTGCGATGCCCTGGTCTTCACCGGCGGTGTGGGCGAGGGGGCCGCTGGCATTCGGGCCCGGGCTTGTCAGCGCATGGGGGCTCTGGGTTTGCTCATAGACGAAGGGAAGAATCGACAAGGCTTGGCGGAGGGTCAGGAGGTGGCAGCGATCCATGCGCCCGAATCCCAGGTACAGATCTGGGTTGTGGCCAGCGATGAAGAGCGCATGATCGCCCGCGAGACCATGCGGGGTCTTGCACGGCACCGGCTCAACCGTGAACGGCAGCAACAACAGTCGGCCATCCCCATTGGCGTGAGTGCCCACCACGTGCATTTGTCTCAAGAGCATGTGGAGGTTCTTTTCGGTGCCGGACATCAGCTTAGACCCAAGGCCCCCCTGAAGCAGCCCGGACAGTTCGCGGCCGAAGAGCGAGTGCGGCTGGTCGGGCCCAAGGGTCAGGTGGATCGGGTGCGGGGAGTGGGCCCGGTGCGCAAGCAAACCCAGGTAGAGATTTCACGGACCGAGGAGTTCCATTTGGGCATCGACGCCCCCGTGCGCAACTCGGGCGATTTGGACGGCACCCCGGGGCTTCGTCTGGAGGGCGACGCCGGCGGCATGGAGCTCGCCCAGGGTGTGATCTGCGCCAGACGCCATATCCACATGAGTTTGGCGGATGTCGAGGAACTCGGCCTGCGTGATCGGGACGTGGTCATGGTGGAGGTCGGGGGAGAGCGTCCCTTGGTTTTTGGTGACGTCCTGGTGCGGGCCAAGGACAGCTATGTGCTCGAGATGCACTTAGACACCGACGAGGCCAACGCGGCCGAGATTTCGACAGGCATGACGGGCCGTCTCATGGGCATTCAGTCCCGCCCTGGCTCAGAATGACTTCGCCGGGTCTCTTGCTTCCTGGTCCATCATTGGCTACAAGGGCTTTCTGTTATCCAACACTTCCGGAGGCATTCATGAAGATGATCGAACGAAGTTTTCTAGCGGCGGCGATTGTGGCCTTGGTTTTTGGCAGCAGTGCTTGTTTGACCCCGATCCTCATGAGTGACGCCAGTGCGCCTGTGGCGGGCAGGGCATACCAGGACTTGGGTGATACCCAGGGCGAGAGCTGCAGCATGAGCGTGCTGGGCATCCCGGTGGCCACCGATGCTTCCTTGCGTACCGCATTGGCTGACGCCAAGGCCCGCGTGGGCGCGGACGCCTTGATCGAGATTGTGGTGGACCGTTGGAGCTTGCTGACCTTTGTTTTCAACAAGCAGTGCACCCAAGTATACGCCAAGGGCATCCGTTTTGGTGACGGCGTGGCCTCGACGCCGGTCGTCCCGCCGCTTCCCGCGGTGCCGGTGGCACCCGCGGCATCCCTTGTCGAGCCCGAGGTCGCGAAACCGGTCGCTGAGGCCAAGCCGGCCCCATCTTCGGAGCCTGTTGCGGCCAAGGTGGACAAGCCTCTGACCCGCGCGGAGACACGCAAGGCCAAGGTGGAAGAGCGGCGACGCAAGCGTGAAGAGGCTCGCAAGGTCAAGGCAGATGCTCGCAAGGCCAAGGCAGAGGCGCGCAAGGCCAAGGCGGAGGATCGCAAACGCAAGAAAGAGGAAGCCAAGGCCAAGAAAGAAGAAGCCAAGGTCAAGGCTGCGGCTGAGCGCAAAGCCGCCGAAGACGCCAAACTCAAGATGGCCCAGGAGGCCAAGCGCAAGAAAGAGGAAGCCAAGGCCAAGGCTGCGGCTGAATGCAAAGCCGCCGCGGAGGCCAAGCGCCTTGCCGAAGAGGCCAAGCCCGTGCCAGATGCCTTCAAGGTTTTTTGCAAGTACAAGGCGGGTCAGGCTGTGCTTGTGGAGACCAAGTCGGCCAAGTTGGAAGTGATTTTCGACAAGTGTTTGCACAACGGCCTGCGGGTCAAGAAGGCCGATGGTGCTTTGGACCTGGTGCCCTTTGACCAAATTTGGACCGTTTCGCCTCGAACCGAGGCGGCCCCCATCCCGCCTTCTACGCCGGCGCAACCTGCTCGCAGCGGACCCGCTACGCCCAAAAACAAGTAATTTATCGCAAACTGCAGGGATGATTCGTCGGTGCTGACTGCCGGACGATCTGTCCTTCTTGCCAGATGACCGGGACCTTGGTCCAAATTTCTTGAAGGAGTTCACATCGATCTTGGGTGAAGGCTTGAATGTTCAGCATGCCTGTCTGGCCCAGCAGAGAAAAGGCCAAGATGCCCTTGTCGGTTATCCGAGCTTCGTGGATGGGTCCATGTAAGCGCATGTGGACCAGCCTTTGTCCGCTTTGGGTCTCCCAAAGACCGATCAGACCGTTGGCGTAGCCCACCACCAAACTGCCGGCCGGGCCTTGCATAAGCAGGCTGACCTGGCTTGGGGCCGTGTCTTCCAGGACGGCACTTCTGGTTTGTCCTGGCGAGGTCAGGGCCTTTTCGGAGACCTGACCATCGCTGTGGCCAAGCCAGAGGCTATTCTCTGTAGTCAAAACGCGGGTCACACTTGGATCCGTCGGGAAGCTGTCCCCTGGGGCGGGCGGATCTTGGTTCGAATGCCAGGCTGGGCGACCGTCCTCTGCATGCCAAAGTCGGAGTGTCCCATCGTCGGAAGCGGTGGCCACCAGCTTTCCGTCCGGGCTGAAGCGCAAGGTGTTTACCTCTCCCGTGTGGCCTTTCAGAATCAAGCGCTTGTCAGTCTTGAGATCGACGATAACGGCCAAGCCCGTCGAAAGGGGAGCACCCACTCGTTGCCCGTCGGGGGAGATGTCGATTCGGTAGACTCGCCCACCCATTTCCCGCCAGGTGACGGCATCGCTGTCTAAATCCCAAATCCCCAAGCGACCATCCGCCGACCCTGTGATGGCCTGTCGACAGTCGGGTGTGAACCGGACCGACCAGACTTGGTCCTTGTGGCCTGCCAGAACTCGCAGCAACTTGCCGTCGCTTGCGCGCCAGAGTCGGGCGTTATTGCTGGTGCCGGCTGTGAGCCAAAGATTTTTTTCCGAGCAAAGATCCATACCATAGGCACCCGGGAACTCCGATTTGATCGTTTTCAGCTCTCGGCCATTCTCCATCGACCAGATCCGGATGCTCTCCCGTCGGTCCACGGTGATGAGTCGTTTTCCATCAGCGGAAAAACGCAGGTCCTGGGGACTGTAATTATGTCCCCGGAGCAGCATCGTGTTTTTGCCGCTGGCCACATCCCAGAGGCGAATGCTGCGGTCCAAACTGGCGCTGGCCAATCGCTTTCCATCTGCGCTGAATTCGAGAGCGTAGATCGCGTCCTTGTGACCGGGCAGGTCGGCCAAGACATTTCCGCTGGCCACGTCCCAAAGATGAATCATATGGTCGTGGCCTCCAGTGGCCAGAAGCTTGCCATCCGGGCTGAAGGCCAGGCCCTGCACTGCACTTTTGTGACCCGGCTTGGGCTGGTTTTGATTCCGAGGGGAAGGGTGAAGACTCCACATACTAACGCATGGGGTGAAACCAGTGCTGACGATGCGGTTTTGGCCGGCATCGGCCATCTCGAGGAAATTTCCATCCAAGCGCAATTCGTGGTGGATGTCCTTTTTGTTTTTGTCCAGGTTCCAGAATATCGCTCGTCCATCTTTATCCACGGAAAGGAGTAGATCTTCGGATTTGGAGAAAATCAGTCCATGCACGCTCTTCGTGTTGTGGTGGAAGCTGTGGACGACCTCCAGGTGTTTGTCTGGTTTCTCCTGCCAGACCAGGATGCCGCCGCCATGATCAGCGGTCGCCAGCATTTGCCCGCTGGGGGAAAAGGCCATGGCGGTGGTGTTGTCATGGTGACCAGAATAGGACCCCATGGCGGTGGCACCCTTTGGGGTCACTTTCGCCAAGTGAAGTTTGGGACCCTCCCCAGAGTAGGCAAGCCGGGTCGTGTTGTGGTTGAACGCCAGGCGGACCAGAAAACCGCCGTTTTGTCGAAGCGTGGTCTGGAGGGAGCCATCATCCGTCTTCCAGAGTCGGGCGGTTTTGTCCGCACCTGCGCTTGCAAACCAACGTCCGTCCGGGCTTGCGGCGACGGCAAGCACGGCGGCACCGTGCTGGGCTTGGACGGCTTGCCGCGTTCCGCTGGCCAAGTCCCAGGAGAGAATTTTTCCACCCCAATCCCCAGAAAATAGTTTCTTGCCATCCGCGGAGAACGTTACACAGAGCACTTGATCTTTGTGGCCTCTGAAAATGGTTTCGACCCTTCTTGTCTCGGCGTCGATGATTTTGATCGTTTTGTCGGCCGCCGCGGCTGCGATCCATCGACCATCCGGGGAGGCGGCGACCGATGAGATGGAGGCCGAAAAGTGCTTCCGCCATATCAGGGGATTCTCATCGAGCTTATGCCACATGGCGCGGCCCGAGATGTCGTCTTCGATTTCCATGGCCAGGCGCAACTTGGCGCGCGCCTCTAATGGTGCCCCCTGGATCATGGCGGCCTGGGCGCTTTCTCGTTCGGCTCGGGCTCGATGTTGGCGCTCGATTGTTGCTGCTTGTCTTGCCTCCTGCTCTGCTTTTTGGGCCTTGTTGCGTTCGTTGAGCACTTGCCGATAGGCGCTGGTGCCCATGGCCACGAGTGCCAGGATGGCGACAACGGCCATGATGAGCAGGGCCCGATGGCGCTTAGCGAAACGCGTTACGAGATCCCTGAAGCGATATTCATAGGCACGCACCCAGCCCCCGGAAAGGAAACGCTGAACTTCTCTGGCGATCTGGCCGGCGTTTTCATAGCGCAAGGATTTGTCGGGTTGCAGGGCTTTGCGGCAAATGGAGACCAGTTCGGCCGGAGCGTTTGCAGGCAGGTCTGCATCAAAGCCCCAGAGCTCATTTAGGGCTTGTGCATCCACGGTGCTGGGTCCAGAGTCGCTTGGCCTGTGAGCATAGGTTGGGGGGGTGCCAGCCGTACGGGTGCTCTGCTCCGTCATGGGATGGCCGGCCAAAAATACATAGAGGACCGCGCCCAAGGCCCAACAGTCCGAGCGTTCATCTACTTCGTCGATCAGGCCCGCGGCTTGTTCCGGACTCATATAACCGGGCGTGCCCATCTGGGCACCGGCCTGGGTCAGGGCTTCGTCGGGCGTCGGCGGAGTCGGTTTGTGGCTTCGTTCTCGCGCAGGCGTTTCGGGGTCTCCTTCTCCTTTTTTCTTGGCCAGACCCCAGTCCAAGACCACGGTCTCACCGAATTGGCCCACCATGACGTTGGATGGCTTGATGTCTCGATGGATCACGCCGCGACTGTGGGCGTAAGCCATTGCCTGACAGAGGTCCACGAAGTGGGGCAGGAGCTTGAGTCGGGCCTCAAGGTCAGGACTGGTCTTCAGGGCTTTTGACAGAGTGCTCCCGTGCACCACCTTCATGGTGTAGTAGAGGGTGCCGTCGGCGCGCTGACCCAACTCATGCACGGGCACGATGTTGGGATGCTCGAGTTGGCCCGTGATACGGGCCTCGCGCAGGAAGCGTTCACTGGCGCGAGAACGGGGTTCCGAGCCCGATCCGCTGTCTTCAGTGGGTTCGACTTCCTCTAAGAGCTCTTTCAGGGCGACCTGTCTGCCCAAATGCAGATCTTCCACCAGGAGAACCCGGCCGATGCCGCCGCGACCGATGATGGATCCACCAAGATCTTTGCCTTTGGCAAAGGCGTAGCGGTTTGGGTGTTCTATGACCACCCTCGGCTTTTTGTCCGGGGCACGTTTGTCTTTGTCTTGTTCCATACTGAGTCCTAACTTCTATCAGAAGCCGTCTTTCCAGCCAAACCTGTCCGGATTCCGGACACCCCAAAGATCCTTCGAAGTGCTTGGCGGCTTCTCGGATCGTGAAATTACGGGAGCTTGGCCGGTGTGGGTGGATGTGGCATGAGCCTTGCGTCCAAGTTGGCTTGGAGGTGAAGCATGTGGGTGCTCGGACTGGTGATGTTGAACTGGGCCTTGGCGGTGACGGGCTATGTTTATGAACCCGTCGCATTTTCGCCAAGCGCCAGTCGCTGCACCGCGGCCACCTGGATGCGAGGGTCGCTTGTTTTGGTCTGCCACGACGGCTTGTGGCGGGGACCCGTTGGAGACCTGCGGCTGGTTTTTCCCTGCGCGCACGATGGGGGAAGCAGTCCCAAGGTTTTGCCATGGCGAGATGGGGTTGTGGTTTCTTGCGCCTGCGGTCTTTTTTTTCTGAAGTCTGATGGTCTTAGGCGTCTGGCCTTCGGTGCAAGGCCGGGGGCCATCGCCGTGGACGAGGCTCGGGGTCTGGTCGCTGTCATGGAGGGCCAGCTGTGGCATTGGTCGGTGCCTGAAGGGGCGCGCAGTCGGCTTCATGCGCTGCCTGCCGGTTCGGTGGTGGACCTGCGTTGGCGCGATGAGGTTTTGTGGTTGATGCGCTGGCGGGGCACGCTGCGCTTGAGCCATGGGAGGCTGCAGGGGATGGAAGAACCCAAGGGGGCTTGGATTTTCTTTGAAGGTGATGGACGCAGGCATTGGGTTGACAGGCGTGGGCAACGTTGGCGGGCGCGAGAGGGAGGACTACCCGTCGCCTTGCCTCCACTTGCCTTGTTGCCTGGAGAGCGCTTAGAGCGCCTGCATCAAATGCAAACCGACCTGTGGTTGTCTTCGAACCTGCGTTGGTGGTGGCGGCGACCGGGGAAGGCCGAAATCGCAGGGCGGCTGCCGGCCTGCGAGCGCTCACTGGTCCCCGTGCGTGGCCGTGCAGGTCATGTTTCGAGTCCGCCCTGGCTTTTGGGCACACAGCGAATTTTTCGACCTCGGCGGGTGGCCTTGGATTCGCGACCAGGCTGCGGGGCAAAAAAGAGGATGCCCTTGATTTGGCCATCCATGCGATTGGGTAGCCCGCTCCATCTGCCCCGCTTGGAAATGCTATTTGGTGCCGGACGAGGGAGAAGCCGACGCGATTGGCGGCCTGATTCTTGGAGTTGGCAAGGCTATCGAAATTGGTCCGCTGGGCTGCGTTTGTCGTGGCCCTTGGGTTGGGGTGGGACAGGAGAGGACCAGGCCGAGCGTTTGAAAGTTGAAGTCGATTGGATGGCCGAGGGGCAAGAGCGCAATCGTCTGCTGGCGGCTTTGAGCCAGGTTCGTCGTGAACTCTGTGTCCATGGTGCAGCGCTTGTGGATTTGCAGGAAGTGGACGCCATGTTGGCCTGGTTGCGCTTAGACAGCAGGCAGGAAAAACGGAGAGGAGGCATGAGATGAAACGATGCTTGGTGGTGTACTTCGCTTGCTTGGGCTTGGCCGCACAGGCTTGGGCCCAGGAGCCGAGTTGGCAAGGCATTGATTTGGGTGCCAAAAACCTCGTCCCGTCTCGGGCCGATCCACAACAGGTCTGTCTGGCCAAGGAGCCCAAAGTGGGTCGACTGGTGCGGGCGGCTTTGGCGCGAGCCGGATTGGATCAAGCCGAGGACGGCCAGTTGCGACAACGGGCTCGATTGAGTGGCTGGTTGCCCAAATTGGATGGGGGACTCTCAATGGATGCGGGGGACCGGTGGTACGCACGTTATGAGCCGGGGGAAGCCATGGTGGAACAGCAACAACAAGATGACGGACTGCGCTGGGATGTGGGTTTGAGCTGGGATCTGGCTCGTATGGCCTATCACGGAGACGACTTGCAAGTGGCGCGAGAGGTGGTCAAGCGCGCACAGCAACGACGTGAGCTGGCGGCTGAGGTAATCCGCCTGTTTTTCGCCAGACGGCGTTTGTTGATTCACGGCCTGCCGAAAGTCGACAGTCCCGCCCGACAGCAACTGGAGGAATTCACGGCCCTGCTCGACGCATGGACAGGCGGTCGATACGCGCGCCGCTGGTGTGGGAGGAAGATGTCATGAGAGCATTTATTATGGTTTCGATATTGTCCGTGCTGTGTCTGGATTCTTGCAGTCTGGAGCCGCCGATGAGCGATCTTCTGCCGCCTTCCGTTTGGCGGTTTTCTCCACGGGGAGAGGCGGTGGATTCTCGGAGCAAGGTGGAGGTGGTTTTCACCGAGCCCGTGCATCCCATGACTCAGGCCGAAGGCCTGGTCGCCCTGGTGGCGGAGGTCGACTACGATCAGGATTTGTTGGACGCCTTGGACGATCCGCCGATGTCGACCGCCATGCAGGCTCGTTGCGTGCCCGGTCGCCTGGATTTCAGCATGGGCGGCAGCGGATTGGTTTTTACCCCGGATGTGCCCTTGGCATCGGGCACCCATTATGCCTTGCTGGTCTCTGCCGCGGTTTGCGATCTGGAAGGCAATCGTTTGGTGGATGAAATTCATCTGGATACCGAGGGCCGACATGTGGGGGAGCCGGCCCACGCCGTGCACTGGTTTCGCACCCGGTCTTAGATTTCGATCTGCAAGCCGTCATGGGCCGCCTGGCAGCACAGGCCTCGGGCCTTGGCTATCTCGACGGCGAGTTCGGTATCGTAGTCCGGTGGAAAATGGGTGAGCAGCAAGCGCTTGGCACCCGCCGCAACAGCAATCTCGGCGGCTTGCTCAGGCGCCAGGTGGGCGACAGTGTGTCCCGATGCAGGCAAGCTGCATTCAAGCAGCAACAGATCGGCTCCCTGGGCCAGTTCCTCCACCTCGGGACCGGGGCCGCAGTCCCCGGCGTAGACCATTCGTTTTTCTCCGACATCTACACGATAGCCCACGGAGTCCGGAACGTGGGGTACGGCCATGGCCTCAATGCGCATGGGCCCCAGCTCGCATGCGCCGGGCATGAGGTGCCGAGCGACGGGGTAGGGCAGCTTTCGCGGCTCATCCCGTCCCCAGGCGGCCATGAAATCCAGATATTCGTCCAGCAGACCGGGGCCCAACAAGGCCAGTGCTTCGGTTCGAGGTCGCAGTCGCTCGAGTTCCAGCAGGAGAAGCAGTTCGCCCATGTGGTCCGGGTGACGATGGGTGATGGCGATGCCGGTTAAGTCGGAAGTCTGCAGGCCGGCCCGCTTCAGCGCGCGGCTGGCTCCCGGCCCGGCGTCCAGCAACAGGTGGCTGGACCCTGCGCTGAACAGGTGGGCGGGACCACCCCGATGGGGATCCGGTCGGATGCCGCCGGAGCCCAGCACGGTCAAGCGCAGATTCATGCGGCCTCCGTTCAGGCTGATTCCATATCCAGAAGCTTGCGCACCCGGGCGGCCAGCACGTTGAAGGCGAAAGGCTTGTCCAGGTGGTCGTCAGCCCCGATGAGCGGCGAGGTGGCTGCGTTCAGGGTTTCCCCGATGCCGGTCAGCATCAGCAGGCGCACGTCTTTGTACTCATTTCGCTCACGGATGTACTTGGCAACCTCCCAGCCGGTCAGGCCGGGCATCATGACATCCAGGATCACGAGCTGGGGTTTTTCCACCAGGAAGGTCTCTAAGGCCTTTTCGCCATCTTCGGCTGTGAATAACTCGGCACCCACCGGCTTGAGGGCGGCCTCGACCATCTTCAAAATTTCGGGGTCGTCATCGGCTGCAAGGATTTTGGGCAAACTGTGATTTTCGGCCATTTCATTCTCCCTTAACTTTGGGCTTGGCGTTGGGCTTGATTTTGGGCTTGATTTTTTTGGCCGCCTGTCGCTCTTTGGCCTGTTCGATCAGTTGCTTGAATCGGCCTTTGGTGAAAGCGAAGCCGAGTTGTTGGGGTAGTTTGCCGTCGGCGTCCTTTTTGTCGTAGCGCGCTCCTGCAATGAGCAACCATTCGGAGGCATCGGAGAAGCCGTAGCGGGCGGACCAGTGCAGGGCCGTGCGTTTTCGTTTATCCAAGGCATCCAACGGGGCCTTGTAGGTGATGAGTTTGCGCAAGGCCTCGACCTGACCCTTGCGCGCGGCTTCGTGAAGTGCCGTGGCCCCGCGCTTGTTTTTGGCCGCCAGATTCACCTTTTGCGAACACAACCACCCCACGGTTCTCACATGTCCGCGGGCCGCGGCCAGGTGGAGGGCTGTATCGCCATCCCGGTTGGTGGCATCGAGTTTGGCACCTTCGGCAAGCAGTTGCTTCAGGCGCTTGAGCTGGCCTAATTCGGCGGATCGATGCCAGGCTGAGTCCACCCCTTTTTTCGGATTTTTGGTCTTGGGCAGATGGCTTGCCACAAAGGCCAGGTGCTTGGGCAGTTCGGCGACCCAGGTCTTCCAGTCATGCCCGCCCTTGCTCTCGGCATACTCGTGGTCGATCTTCAGTTTGGTCAGCAATCTGTGCAGGGCGCGATTGGCTTTGCGATAGCGATCCCTTTTCCCCACGGTGATTCGCATGGGCAGCTTGCTTGCGGCTTTGGGGACTGTCTCTACGAGATGGCGCACCGAATGCTGCCGCCAAAGTTCCTTGTTCTTTTTGTATGGGCCCAAGAGCGCGTTCAGATCTCGACGCACTCGCTTGTTGTTGGTGGTGAGATTGAGTACCCCGCTCATGGACCCCGCCGCCTTGAAAAGGCCGGGGCGCCTGATCGAAAGGCCCAAGGCACCATGGCCACCCATGGATAGTCCGACGATGGTTCGCTGGTCGCTGATGGGCAATTGGCGACTCAATTCGGGCAACAGTTCCTCGATTAGATAAGTTTCCGTCTGCTGATCCTTTTTGAGGGGGCTGTCCAAGTACCAACTGCGGGCACCAGCCTCGGGTGTGACGATGACCATCTGATGCTGGGTCGCCAGTTTTCCGATGCTTTCATGGGCATGATTCGACCAGTCTGCGTAGTTTCCATCACGACCGTGTAAGAGCAGCAATAAGGGCAGTTTGTCCTTGGTGCCCTGGGGAACGAAGGACAGGTAGGGCATGGATTTGCCCAGGGCTTTGCTCTGGAGTTGGAAGCGAGCCACCAAGGCCTGCTCTCGTTCTTCGCTCACCAAATTAAAGTGTCGCTGGAAGCGGGCCAAGAGCTTGTCGGAGACATAGCGGCTGCCGTGCCGGGAATAATGGATGCCGTCTTTGAGGCGCATCAAGGCCGTGTCGCCCTTGTACTTGAGGGATTTTTTGTAGCGGCCTCTGTGGTCGGCGGTCAGGTCCCAGGTGGGAATGAACACACAACCTGCCTGATCGCATCCTTCTTTGAATACCTCATTCAGCTTCTTGAGCTTGGCGCTGAATTTTTTCGAGCGCATGGTGGGCATGCCCAGGATAACGGCCGCGGTTCCCCCTTCGCGCATGATGCTCACGAAATTGTTGAAGCGCTTCAGGTACCACTGGTTCCAGGCTTTCGTGGCATAATTCCGAACCTTACCGTCTATTTTTGCGGGCTGGCAGTCATTGCCGCCGAACAAGGCGACGACCAGATCGGGTTTGAACTTCTTTTTTAGTTCACGTAGTTTGGCCGGCCAATCAAAGACATCGGGTCGGGTCAAGCCTGTGGAGAGCTTGCCAAGGCGGTGTACTTTGACGTTTTCGAATCC
Organism: Deltaproteobacteria bacterium; assembly: GCA_030591745.1. The sequence continues at coordinate 2,616 of JAUVAM010000021.1, read as the reverse complement.
TTCCAGCTTTCGCTCGAGGTCGGCGCCTAAGTAGAACTGGACCGATGAAGCGCCGATGAGCAAGATTCGTTTTGGGCTGGGTAAGCCATTGTGCGGTGTCCAGGCCTGGTCTCCTTTTGGTGTCGCGGTGGCAGGCTTCGTCGGCCCGGCCTTCGGGCTGCCGGGCATTTCCGCAAGGCGGGGGGGCGCACTTTCCTCCGTGGCTTCCCAGAGCACCGGGGTGTTGTTCATGGCCAGGGCAATTTGATCGGTTTGCCGCTTGAGCGCAGGCAGACCCAAGGGCTCGGCCAGGGCCAAATTGCTTTCCAAAATCGGCAACAGGATGCTTCGACCACGGACGCGATCGTCGAAGGCAACGTCGGCGAACAAGGTCTCAGCACCGAAAAGGCACATGATGGCAAAGACAAACCAGAGGCTCAGCACCGTGCCCAGGGGCTTGGAACCCGTCTTGGCCTCGGTGGAGATGGGAATGTATTTGTTCAGGTACTTTTCGCCCAAGGTGTCCTCCTCATCAAAACTGCGAGTAAATATAGGGTGCCACATCGGCGGGTTTGAGCGTCAGGATGAACCAGGCGATGGCTGCCCAGACCAAGGGCTTGGACCAGCCCGGTATACGGTCGTGGCTCCAATCAAAGGCCTGCTTGATGTAGCGCCCATAGAAATTCAAGCCGATGCCGAAGGCGGTCACGAGTAACAGCATGACTTCAAGGCCCCGACCATAGGTGCTGAATTCAAACAAACGGCTGAAAAACATGCCGACGGTTTCCATGTCCACCGACCGAAAGAAAATGCGGGCTCCGACGCAAACGTGGAAAGTCAAAAGCCAGCCCCAGAGCAGATACCACCAGGGATGGACTTTTTTGAACTTCCATCCCAGGGCCCGTCGGATGTCCAAGGAGGCCTTGTAGGTGATGAGGGCAATCGCGTGAATAGCTCCCCAGATGACGAATTTCCAATGGGCACCATGCCAAAGTCCGCCCACCAGGAAGGTGACACCCAGGTTGAAATAGGTTCGCAGGGGATGACCCTTGGAGCCGCCCAGCGGAAAGTAGATATAGTCGCGCAACCAACGGGAGTAAGACATGTGCCAACGGCGCCAGAATTCTCCGATGTTGGTCGCCGCGTATGGGGCGTTGAAGTTCTCCGGCAAGTGAAAGCCGAGCAAGAGGCCGGTGCCCCGGGCCATGTCGGTGTAGCCTGAGAAGTCCAGGTAGACCATGGCCGAGTACGCATACATGGCGGTGAGCAATTCCAGCGAGGAATAGTTTTCCGGAGACACAAAGGCGTCGTTGACCAGATGGGTGGCCAAGAAGGTCGCCAAGAACACTTTTTTGATAAGGCCCGAGGAAATCAGGCGTACGGCACGCGTGAGGTCGGGGATTTGCTCAGGGGCTTCCCGCATGAGCTGGGGCAAGAGGTCCTTAGAGCGACAGATGGGGCCCAGGATGAGCTGGGGAAAAAAGGAGATAAAGAGCAAGAAATCCAGCAGGCTCTCTGCCTTCTGGCCGTGGCCAAAGTAGAGATCGAAGGTGTAGGCCAGACTCTGGAAGGTATAGAAGGAGATGCCGATCGGTAAGATTACCTCCAGCACCGGGAGGTGGGCTTGTAAGGCCAGCAAATCAGCCAGTTGGGCCACGTTTTCCTGGAAAAAATTGTAGTACTTGAAAAAACCCAGCAGGCCCAGGTTGCCTATGATGCTGACCCACAGCCAGATCTTCTTTTTTCTCTGATTTTGCTCGGCGCGGACGATGCCTTCGCCAGCGACATAGTCAATCACGGAGGATGCCAGAAGCAAAATGCAGAAGCGCCAGTCCCACCAGCCATAGAAAAAATAGCTGGCGGCGAGCAGAAAGATTTTCTGATAGGTCCGCTTGCGGCGCACCAGCCAACTGACGCTTAAGACCAGCAAAAAGAACAGCGCGAATTGTACGGTGGGAAACTGCACGCTTGGGTCACCCCTGGTGGCTGTGGACGGAGCGAAGCCTATTCGAAAGGGGGATGAAATTCAAGCTGTTGTATGGAGTTAGAACTTGGGGACTGCTTTGAGGATGGCCTTGCCGCCCTTGATGACCACCTTGAACTCAACGCTTCTGCATTTGTACTGCTTCATGATGCTGGGGACCTGTTTGTTTAGGGTGGAGGCAAGTTTGTCGCGTGAGATGCCTGCCACTTTCTCTTTGCAGCGCTGCTTGGCGGTCCGATAAGCGTTGTAGATGGCATCGATTTTGTCATCCGTTAGGCCGCTTTTGCCACCCGACTTTCGGCGTGCCTGGCGCTGGGCGCTTTCTTCAGATGCCTGCTCGGCAGTGCTGGCGCTCTCCTTCTCCTCGCGGGCCTTTGACCTGTGCTTGGCCTTGAACACGTCGCGCCGATAGGTGCCCTCTTCGATTTGCTTCAAGGTGCGATCCCAGTAATTTTCGTAGGTGGTCATTTTGGCCACCACCTGGTTGATACGAAAATTGATGGCGGTGTTGCGAAGCCGTAATCGGCGCAAGTTCAGGAGGCGGCGCTTGATGGCGTCACGTTCTAGGGTGGGGGCGCGACGCTCAATGCCCTGGAAGTACATTTCAAAGGTGGTGCGCAGCTTGTCCACCTTGGTGTCCAGGTCGTCGAGTT
>JAUVAM010000404.1 GCA_030591745.1 Deltaproteobacteria bacterium | reverse complement strand
GCATGTTGGTCAGCTTGAACTGATATTCGGCCGTCAAGTGCTTCTTGGCCTTGGCCAATTCCGTGGCGGTGGGTCCCTCTTTTCCTAGCTTGCTTACCTCGGCCAACAAGGCCGCTTCGACAAGTTCCGGCTTGTGGTTGGGCATGAAGCCCGCAAAGATCAGAAACAAGCCAGGATCTCGCATGCGCTGGTTCCAAGAGCCCGAGAAAACAGCCAGGCGCTGCTGGCGAACCAGGGCCTGGTGCAGCCTGGAGCTCTTCCCGGAAGACAGAATCCTGTCGATGACTTCCAGTACCGCCATGTCAGGATGACGAGCCGCGGGGGTCTTGAAACCACCGATGATGATGGGCAATTGAGTGGGCATGCGAAGGACTTCTTTCCGCATGTTTTTTTGTTCGGGCTCCAAAAGGCCGGACTCGGCCGCGGTTTTACGCGCCGGCAGCACACCGAAGTGCTCTTTGGCCATGCCCATGACTTTTTCAAAATTGGTATCGCCCACCACGATGAGCACTGCGTTGTTGGGTGCGTAATAGCTGTCGTAGAAAGCCTTGAGTTCCTTCAGGCCCAATCCGTCCAGATCTTCGATGGAGCCGCCTGGGGTCCAGTTGTAAGGATGCTTGGTGAAGGCCATCTCCCTGAACTTGTTGAACAAAGCGCCGACAGGGTCATTTTGATAGCGCATGCGAAGCTCTTCTTTGACTACCTCCCGCTCTTTCAAAAAGTGGCTTTCGTCAAGCTTCAGCCGACCCATGCGCTCGGCTTCCAATTCCATGACCAGGCTCAAGTGCTCGGCGGGAACCGTATCGAAGTAGGCTGTCACGTCCTCGCTGGTGAAGGCGTTTTCCTGGCCGCCCACCGAATCCACGATGCGGGCGTGTTCTTCCGGGCCCACGTTTTCCGAGCCCTTGAACATCATATGCTCCAAGAGGTGCGCCAAGCCGCGGATGCCCACCTTCTCGTTGCGACTGCCCACCCGATACCAAACCTGCAAGGTCACCACGGGCGCGGAATGATCATCCAAGACCAGAACCTTGAGCCCATTATCCAGTTTGCCCTCAGTAATCCGCACCTTGCTGCTCCCTTCTGCAACAGTCCCCTTCGTGCCCAGATCCACGCCCTGGCCCTGATGCGCGCAAGCGCCCAAGTACAAAGCAAAGCCTGCCAGCAAAACGGGAATGCCTCTAAGAATTAACTTTTTTTTCATGGGTTTGGTCCTTTCGCTGCGGAGAAGCCTAGCATCCTTGAACCTGCTCAATCAACGCAAGCAATCAATCATCCTTGCCAAGCCAATCAAACAGGTCATACCATGTCCACGCTGACGCGATTCGTCAACCCAAGGCCCAGGAGCCAACATGTCAAGACCTCATTCAATGCGCCAAACCCTGATCGTTTGGCCTTTTGTCATAATGGCCGGATTCGGTCTTGCCTTATTCAACTGCTCCGATGACGACAAAAAGCCGAAAGTTGACACCCTGGTTCAGGCCCCAAAGGGCCAGGTCTTGCCGCCCCAAAGGGTAGAGGCGCCCCAGGATGTCCTTTTCTATGCCCTCATGGGCAACCCCCTTAATTTCGTCAAGCGCTTGGAGGATCTGGCGAAGCAGACGGCCATGGTGCCGCCAGGTGCTCTTCTCGCCAAGCTCAATCAGGGACTTTTGGGCATGGGATTAAAGGACCCCCGTGCCGTCGAATTGTATCGGCCCGCAGGACTGGTGGTGCTCAACCCCCGCAAATTCACGGTGCCCATGGTCATGGCCCTTTCGGTCAAATCCGAGGAAGCCATGCTGGATTCTCTGAAGCCTGTCTGGACTCACAAAGGAGCAAAGGAAGGAATCCACGAGTTCATCCGGCACGGCGTGAATACCTACGACGTGTTCAAAGGAGGGGCCAAGGCCTCAGGGGCGCAACAACCCGAAAGCATGTTTCTGCGTTTTTCCAAGCGGGTGGTTTTTCTTTCGGTGGAGCGCCCTGCCCTGCTTCTTGCTGGACCTCTGCTGGAGGCCCAGTTGTCCGCGGGCGTGCCGGCCGATGGGCTGCAGATGGCACTATTTGTGGACAAGGCGCGCCGGGCTTATGACATGGAATTGGCCGCCCTGCCCTTGTTGGCAAAAAGGCACTTCGAGTCGGAGATCATGCAGCAGACCCAGGCCGCTCATGCCAAGGGCAGCTTGTGGATGATCGGCTGGATGATTGACAAGGCCGCGGCTCTGGTTCAACAAACCAATCACTTGGCAGCGGCGGTGGAGTTGCGAAAAAGCGAAGCCCGCTTAATGCTGGCCTTAGACCCCGAATCCGGCTCCGTCACAGAGCATTTCCTCAAAGCGCAAACGAAAAAACCATTGCGCCTGGACCGGGGACTTCCCCCTGACGGATTTTTGGCTCTTGCGTTCAACGTGCAGTGGGATTCTGTCAAAAAAGACATGGTGTCTTTCGCCGGGGAGGCCAGAAAGCAGTTTGCCGGCGAAGAAGCCGACGGGTCCTTTCTTGAACTCGCCCGACAGATGATCGAGGTGCTGGGGGACGAAATGGCCATCATCGAGGACATCGATCCCAAAAATGGCCTGACGATGGTGCAATTGATGAGTGTGCGTGATGAGCTCAAAGCCAAAGGGGTTTTTGCCGAGGCCATGCTGATGGGCGGCAAGCTTTTGGCCGAGATGGACCCCCAGGTCTCCATGGGGGCCAAACTCGAAGGGCCCACGCCTCTACCGGCCCACGATGGTGTAGAGCTCACGCATTATGGCATCCGTTTCGCCCTCGATGCATTGCCACCCGCCCAGGCTCAGGTCATCCAACAAATGTATGGGGGTGACAACCTGTCTTTTGTCTTGGGCTTTGTGGACAAAACGCTGGTCTTGGCCATGGGTGTTAATGCACAAGCGCAGGCCCAGGCCGCCATTGATCGCCTGCGAGGCAAGCAGCCCGGTTTGGACCAGTCCCCCCGCATGCGTTTGGCTGCCGGCGATATGGGCGCGGATGCTTCAGGATATATTTTATTGTCCGTGGCCGAGTCCATTGCTTCTTCTGTTCGCTCCACGTTGGCAGCCATGGGCTCCAAAGCGCCCAAACTCGATCTACCCGAGAGCAAAAGTGCTTTCTTCATGCGCGTGGAGGCCAAGGAGGGCCGCCTGCAAACGGCTCTCCGACTACCGGCCCAGCACCTTTGGGAAATCGGTCTTGTCTTTCAGAAGTTGGCGGAACTTTCGGTAGCCGGCGCGGGAGAAGCGACAACTAATCCTCAGACGCCGAAACCTGTTCAGCCTCAACCTGCGGTTCCAGGCCGGTGAAGAATTCCAAATCCCCGAACACTTTTTCGACCGGCACTCGTTCGCGGTAGCGATCGGTGAATCTGAAGGTCAGGGCCCTGAGTCGAGCAAGCAACTTCTCCCGAGAGGGCAAAGCATCCCGCCGAGAGCGCTCCACGCTGGCTCTGATCAAAGCCTGAGCTGCCCTTGCGTGCAGGATGGTGGCGGCCGGAGAAAAAACCAGACGATCGCTTAGGGGCATAAGCCTGGCCTCCAGAAGGTCACCTTTTTCCAGACCGGCCAGGTGACGCCGCTCGCTCACTTGCAGTTCTTCCAGACTGAACAAATCGATCAACAAGAGGCCATGCTCCTCGATGCGCAATATGGCAAAGAGAGAATGCAAGTTGGCCGCCAGGCGTGCGCATTCTTCGCGTTGTGCCTGATCTCGCCCGGCCCTTGATGCAAAGATTTGCAGGGGAGTGTTCGGGCCGCCATCCATCGGCCGATCATAAATGTACCAATTGAGAAAGCAACTGGTCAGCTTCTCGTAGGAAGGATCATCTTCTCGCACATCGCTGACCTGCTCGAAAAACTCTTGCCGGGCGTGCCGTACCTGGTCGGTGTAGGCGCCATCCGCAAATTCTTCTAAGATTTGGTCAAACATGGAATTGGGGTCCATGGGGTCTCCTCACCAGTCCAGGCCTGCCTCGCGATGGACGGGTCGGCCCGCCAGCAAGGTTAATAGGACTTTGCCACGCATGGCCCGTCCTGCAAAGGCCGTATTTCGAGATCGGGAGAAAAAAGCGCCTGCATCCACGATCCAGGAATGATTGGGATCGACCAGACAGAGGTCGGCCGGGGCTCCGGGGCGCAGAGCGATCGGCACGCCAAGGATTTCAGCGGGTCCTGATGTCCACAATGCGACGGCCCGGCTGGCGTCCAAAAGTCCTTCCCGGACCAATTCCAAAGTTGCAGCCAAAGCGGTTTCGAGACCGATCACGCCGAAAGGCGCCTGCTCAAAGCCCCGGCCCTTGGCTTTTTGGCTATGAGGTGCATGGTCGGTGGCCATGGCCTGGATACTGCCGTCAGCCAATGCCTCCCTCAAGACCTGCCGCGCTGCGCGGCCGCGCAGAGGGGGATTCATCTTCAACATGGGATCGGGACCACCACCAGGCCCCTTTCCTTGGCTTGCCAGAATATCTTCCGCGGAGAGCAGCGCATGATGCGGTGAGAGTTCCGCGCTCACGGCAAGCCCCGCTGCTTGGGCCCGCCGAACAGCGCTCAGTGCCCCACGGGTACTCAAATGTTGGATATGCAAACGACCGCCCACCTGCTTCAAGCAAGAAATGTCGCGCTCGACCCGAATTCGTTCGGCGGCCGCGGGCCAAGGAGGCAGTCCGAGTTGCCGCGCTACGGG
>JAUVAM010000599.1 GCA_030591745.1 Deltaproteobacteria bacterium | reverse complement strand
CCTGAAAAACTGAGTTCGCACAGGCGGGGGCACCCGGAAGGAATAGTGATAGAGGATCCGGGCTATTTTTTTCAGGTTGGACCCGGTCCGTCGTTTTTTAGTGTAGAGAGTCGAAAAATAATTAACATTTGAAAGCCAGGTAAGGGTGCGTTGTTCGAAGCTTTCGGGTTCATAGAGTCGCCGGAAAAGGCCACGGTGTTTTCTGAGCAATTCGTCCAAGGTCCATTGCAGGGGCTTTATGTTGGTGGAAAAATGCCAGAAGCCGGCGAAGTTGTCGTCGATTCTGCCCTGTTCATCAAGGCGGCTGTATAAAGGGGTGCCGGCAGGGGCGTTCAGTACGCTCAATGAAGCGATGGGGCTGCCCGTCTCGGACAAGAAGCCCTCGATTTCCTTGAAGGTTTTTTCATCGTCGTTATCGAAGCCCACGATCATTCCGAGGAAGGGCAGGATGCCGTAGCTTGAAAGAAGCTTGATGCGCTCAACCGCGTCGTCTCTATATAGTTGGCCCTTGTTGACCTCTTCCAGGCATTCTTTTCTGGTACTCTCCAGGCCGATAAAGGCCGCGGCGAAGCGGGCGTCGGCGAGCAGTTTGATGATCTCTTCATTGTCGGCGATTCGCATGCTGGTTTGGCAGGAAAACTGTACCGGGTGCGCAAGAGAAGTGTTCCAGTCGATTATTCTAGTGAGTAATTCCTTCGTTGTTTTCTCGCTGACATGGAAGTTGTCTTCCGAAAAGAAGATCGTCTCGGCTCCGGCCTGCTGGGCCTTGGATATCTCGACCATGATCTGTTCGATTGTTTTTCTGCGATGCTTGCGACCCACCAGTTGGATTGCATCACAGAAATCACAGCGATTGGGACAGCCACGGCTGGTCTGTACTGTCATATACAGGTAGTCACTGGCATCGATGAAAAACCAATTTGGAGGAGGGCTGTCGTGCATATTGATACGGGTCTTTTGCTTGTATAGGGGCTTGGCGTTTCCTGCGGCGAATTCGCGCAGAAATTGTGGCCATGTGTATTCCCCCTCACCGATGAAATGGTGATCGCAGAGCTTTCTGGCCTGTTCCGAGTTCAAGGTGGCGAATGCGCCTCCAAGGGCGACAGGAACGCCCCGTTCCCGCCAGGCGCGAGAGATGCGCTCGATTCGATCCGAATGCAGTGTGTATCCGGTGATGGCGACCAGGTCCAGGTCCAGAGCCCAGTCTATGGACTGCAGGTTCTCGTCGCAGTAGAAATACTCCACATCCACGTCATCCGGGGTCAGTCCAATCAGGGTGGCCAGGGTATTGGAGGGCATCAGCGCCCGGGCGCCGACCGCGTCAACCGTCCCCTTCATGCTCCAGAAACTGTCTGGATCCTTGGGGTTGATCAACAGAATCCTTTTTCGCGGGGATTTTCCAAAACGAAGTCTCTTCACGATGGGCCTCCCTGATTGCACGTAATATGACCCATCAGGCCGAGCAAAACAATTAGATCAAAGAAGCGGGGCCAAATCGATAGCTCCTCCTTGGATCGGCTCTATTCTTCGTCACCATTGAGGCAACTTTCGGAAATCTGTGGTTGGCGATGTGGATCAAGCATTCGGTGCCAATTGGTCAGACGCTGTCTGACCAATTTCGGTAACGGGCCAGTGTCTGGGGTGTCCGGTTAATTGGCCTGGTATGACAAATGCGGGGATTGACAGGGGTGTCCTTGGCGGGGTTTGGTAGGGTGGATGCTTGAGGAGGGTTGATTGGGTCTTCGGCGTAAATTGGGACTTTGGCTGTTGCGGTTTCGCTTTGTGCGGAGGGCTGTTGAAGAACGGGCCGATTTGGCCGTGTTTGGGCATCGTCCGGATTTTCGGCTTGCTATTGGCTTGGGCTTGTTGGCGATTAGCATGTTGCTGGGTTGGCCGGCCGTGGGGGTGATGACCGGGATGGCGATTTATTTTGATGAGCCGATGATTGGGCTCATCGGCGGGCCGGCGATTTATGGGTTTTCCTGGATCATCTATCTTGCCGGCCTTTGGGTGGCGGGTAAGGAAGTGCTTCGTTATGCGGGGGCGTTTAATCGGTGGATGGCTCGTAAGGGCGTTGAAAAGCTATTGGGCCCCGAGGGGCTGCCGGAGCCCTAAAGGTCTTGAAAACGTAGCTTGAATCGGGCCAGATATTTGCGCAGGCGGTCGGCGTCGTTGGGTTTGGCTTTGCGTTGACGGCTTTGGGCGAAGAGGCGGCGGCCGGCTTCCGAGAGGCTGGGGCTGCTTCGGCAGGTTTTTAAGACCCCCGCGAGTTGGAAGCGATCGAATTCATCCAGCCCATCCGGTAGTTCCACATCGGCTTCTTTGGGTTCCTGGGCGGCCTTTGCGGGTGCTTCGAAGGGGAAGCGCAGCAATTGACCGGCGGTGGATGGGTTTTTGGCATCGGGGGTCTGTGTGATGACCAGTCCACTCGCTTTGCCGACGCTGATTAGGCTTGCTAAGAGCTGAGACTGGATCGTGGCCTGGCCCGTGTTGCCATGAACCCAGCTTGGGTTTATCTTGTCGGATAATGCTTGGAACTGATCCCTTATGGCCGTGGGGCTTTCGGCCAGGGCGATGCGGTTAACCTTGGTGGCCGGACTTACTTTGCCGATGTCTTTCGATAGCCTTTTTGCGAGCTTGGCCTGGTTTGCCTGGTGGAATAAGTAGAATCTTCCCACAGGCCAGTCCTTGTGCATGAACAGGGCCACGGTCGGCCGCCATCGATCCCATCGCTCCTTCTTTGGTGCCCAGTCCTGGGTCTCTCCGAGAAGTCCAGTAATGATGATGTTATCCATACGGATAAGGCTAGCCGGGATTATAATCCTGGTCAAGGTTTTCTTGCGACTGGAGTTTCAGTTTGAGCAGGTAGCCACCCAGGCCAAGCGCTTTGATCTGGGCGTTTTGGTGGGTGGCCTGGATGGATCGCCGCAGGCGGCCCTGGGCATCGTAGCGCTCCAGGTGCCAAATTTGTCCGTCAAAACGGATGTCTGTCACTGAGTCGTCGATCTGCGTTCGGCAGGTGGCTTGACCCGCGACCTGGCCGACTTGGGTCTTTCCGAGGGGGGCCAGCAGCAAGAGCTCCACGTCATCCAGCAAGCCCCTTGCAAAGTCCTGGTCTTCCAT
>JAUVAM010000502.1 GCA_030591745.1 Deltaproteobacteria bacterium | reverse complement strand
CAGACCACTCCCCGCGCCGGAACAGTCGAGATTACAATCCCCACATGGGTCCAATCCCCCATCATCGCAAACTTCGGTCCCTTCGAAGCTGCCATCGCCGCAAATTTGAACCCCCAGGCAACCCGGCAAACAGCCAGATTCCCCACCATCATTGACTGTATCATCACAAACTTCTGTTCCCTCGAGCCAACCATTACCGCAAGTTTGAAGCGTCAAACAACCGTTCACGCACTCGCCTTCCCCTCCGTCGTTGTCCCCATCATCACAAAACTCGCTTTCGGGACAGATCGCCCCATCGCCGCATACGGCCAGAGTCCCCGCCCCGGAACAGTCTGCATTGCAGGTCCCACAATCATCGGCATAACCGTCATCGCAGATCTCGGTTTCAGGACAGATCTCTCCATCACCACAGGATGATCCACTTCCCGACCCGGAACAGTCCGCATTGCAAGTCCCACAAGCGTCAACGTAGCCGTCATCGCAGACCTCGGGATCCTCACGGATGCCGTTCCCACAACCGCTGGCCGGCGTACAAACGCTTGGTGCCTGGTCGTTACATGTCCAGCCGAATTCTATTTGGCAAGCAGCACTACAGCCGTCACCTGAGTCAGAATTGCTATCATCACAAGTTTCGAGTGCCTCAATAACGCCGTTGCCACAAACGACGAAAGGGATACAATGGCATGGCTCTTCACCATCACAGGCCCATCCGGCCTCTATGCGACAAGCCTCACTACAGCCGTCACCAGGGTCCGCATTGCCATCGTCGCAAAGCTCGGGTGACTCAACAATGCCGTTGCCGCAAACGGCGTCTTCTTCTGAAGGCAAATCACCATATCGGCCGCAGGCGAAAGAAAACAGAGCACCAAGAGCAAGCACGATCGCTATTCGAGCGTAATTTTTCATGGGGCATTATACCACAGAACCCCATGAATCGCCCGGCCCGCCGTGGCGAGACTACCCAGTAATACCCGTTACTTAGTGGGTTTCCAGCTCGCTCTCTTTGGGCAGAGAGTAGAGGATGCTTTCCCATGGCTGGCGATAGAGGCCTTCTTTGATACGTTTCTGATCCATGAAGTGCCCGATGAGCCCGATGGTCCGGCCCAGCACGAAAAGCCCGTTCAGCCCGCCGTTGGCGATGATCTCTTCCAGTTCTTCCTTGGCGAAACCCAATTCGGTCATCAGGTCCAAAAAGAGAATACCGATGCAACCGTCCACGTTCAGAATCAAAGTATCCTTCTTCTTCGTGGTGATGGCTTCTACCTGCAAGGCGTAGTCCAGATACATCGTCTTCTTGAATCTGCGCTTGGCGTAGTCTTTCAATAACTCCACCCGCTTGTCCGGGTTGCGCAGGCTCTTGACCCGATGACCGATGCCCTGGATGTTGGTGCCCTTGGCCTTCATCTTGTTCACGAAATCAACCGGGCTCAAGCCCTCATCCACCGCGCCCTTGATCATCTCGGCCGCGCCGGAGACCGCGCCGCCGAACCGGGGACCGATGGTCAGCACACCGGAGGCCACGGCGCTCATCAAGTCACGGCCCGCTCGAGCCGTAACAATCGCGTTGTGGGCACCGGACACGGCCGGACCGTGGTCGGCGGTCAAAATCAAGACCAACTCGATAAATTCGGTGGCGAACTTGGGCAGCTTTTTCTTGAACCAAAGCAGACCGATGACGCCGCCGATGCTGCCGCCGCCCTCAATGAAGCGACTGATGGGCACACCGGCGTACAACAACTCGTCGCCCGAATCATCGGCGATGGTGGTGACCACCTCGGTCTTGCGCCGCACCAGGCCCTCGGAACGAGCGGACGCGAAGTCGCTGGGCACGGGGGGCGGGGCCACCTCGGCCACCGGCTTGATCTTGCCGGATTCGACCAGCTCGTCGTAGGCCTTCTTGACGGTCAATCCGAAATCATCGAATGACTCTGGCACTCGGGCACCCGCATCACGCAAGGCCTTGTTCTTGGCCTCGGCGCTCTCATCGGCAGAGTCCGCTTTGGCTCCGGCGTGGCCGAACTGGATGGAGGCGGGCAAAATCTTGGCACAGGTACCGGTGACCCAGGCCACCACGGGCTTTGTGATCTTGCCCTCTTTCAAGGCATCCACGATCTTGTATTCCTCAAGACCGCCCAGTTCACCTAAGACCACGATCATGCCGATGTTGGGGTTGGCCTCATAGCGCAGGATGTGCTCGTAAAGAGTCGACCCGGGAAAACTGTCGCCTCCGATGGCGATGCCTTCGCAGAGACCGTCCGTGTTCCTGGCAATAATATTGTAGGCCTCGTTGGACATGCCGCCTGACTTGCTGACAAAACCCACATGACCCTGCCTGTGCAACTTGCTCTCCAGGATGTTCTCCAGGGTGCCGCCGGTGTTGGCGATCTTGAAAGCGCCGGCCACAATGCCGCCCACGGTGGCGGGCCCGATGACGGTCTTTCCCGTCTCCAGAGCCTTCTTGCGGATTCCCCGGGCTCGACGCTCGGGAATGCCCTCGGCGATAATGACCAAGGTCCGGATGCTCTTTTCCTCCATGGCCTTCATCGAACTCCGGTAGGCCGAACGGAAGGAGGCAAAATTGATCAGCACGTCCGCATCCGGATGAATCTGACAGGCTTTTCGGGTGGTGCGGTACATGGGGATGAGGATTTCCTTCTCTCCCCAGAAGACCTTGTGCCAACCGTCCTTGTTTTCATTGACGACGGCGACCACGCTGGGCTTGTCACGTCCACAAGCGCGGTCGAAGTCCAGCATGCGCTGGATGGCGTTGACCTGCAGGCCGAAAATGATGGCCGTGGTGTCCCGGTTGAACAATTCGTATTTTTTGGTGGGCATCTCAGTTCCTCTCTTTCGCCAACGCGTCGGAGACGATTTTGGTGATGTGGGCTTCGGGACCAAAAACCTTAACGGGCACCCCTGTCTTCTCGCCCAGAGCGCGCATGCGCTCCAAGCCGACCTTGTAATTGGGGCCTCCTCGACGCACGAACACTTCCACGCCCACTTCTTTCAGCTTCTCGGCGTATTCCTCGAGTGCCCGAATGATGCCGCCAAAGGTCTTGGCCACGTCGGTGAAGTTGGCGATGCCGCCGCCGATGAGCAGGTACTTGGCTCGTCCCTTGGGGTCTTTCTCGCGAGTCATGAGGTCCAAGATGGTCTTGGCATATTGGTAGGTGGTTTCGGCGTTGGGGTTGCCCGAGTACTCACCATAGTTGGCCATCTCTTCGCAAAAACCCAAATCCGAAATGGTGTCCGCGTAAATGACCGAAGCGCCGCCGCCGGCCACCATGGTCCAGATATTGCCCTTGGGGTTCAAAACGCTAAGCTTCAATGATGCGCCCGTCTTGGAATCCAAGTCGTTGACGAAGGCCTCTTCAGGCGAAAAGCTGCGACCGAAGGGAATAGGGAACTCCAGCCCGCCCCAGATCTCTTGGCATTCGAACTCGGCCGTGTCATCCAGCTTGGCCACAGCGTCCAAAGGCAAGACCTTGCCGTCGACGATGGTAAAGGGATTAATCTCCAGGTAGGAAAACTGGCCCTTTACGAAAACCTCGTAGAGCTTCATCATGAAATCGCCGATGAGCTCTTGATCTTCCTTATCGAAGTGCTTGGCCACTTCGACGTCCACGGCGGTCCGAGTCAGGAAAGTAGCCACGGGCACTGATAAAGAACCCACCTGATCCCAGCACTCCTCCACATTGACACCGCCGGCCTTGGATAGATTGATGGTGTCGCCCTCGGGGCCGACCCGCATGGCCACGTAATACTCTGCCTCGTGGGGCACGAAGGGCTCGACGAGGAAATGACTGAGCGTGCCCTTGATCTCGCCGACTTCGACTTCCTTGTTCATGCGTTCTTCGATCCATTTCGTGGCCTCAGCCCAGCTCTTGTCCACGGCGATGAGCCCATGCTTGCCACGCTT
>JAUVAM010000117.1 GCA_030591745.1 Deltaproteobacteria bacterium | reverse complement strand
GCTCCAGGTTTTGCCGGTGGCGGTGTTCTTGATGTGCAAACGAATGAATTTGTTGGAAGTGCCTCGGCTTCGGTCGATCTTGGCGTATTCGTAGTTGTAGTTTCCAGCGATGATTACTTTTGGGACTTTGTTCATGATGTATTCGAGATCTTTGTAATCCTGGTCAAGAGATTGCTGGTAGAAGATTTCTCCAGGCGCATTGATCGCGATGCCGCACCAATTTGCTTCCTTGATGATCGGCGTACAAATCGACTCGCTTAAGGAGTTGCTTTCCACCTTCTTGAAGTCCTGGTCGGGTCTGCTTGCCTCAGGAACATAGACGAATGGAGCTTTTGGGGGTTGTCGCCTCGAAAATAGTTTTTTGAATAGGCCCATGGAGAATGATTCTATTCCAAGTGGAGTTGCTTTTCGAGTGTTGACTGAGGGGGGCGGGGCGAAGTAGCTTGGCGTCTATGATACGCACATGCATGATTGGCCTGGGATTGCTGCTTTTGCTGCCCACGGCGCAGGCTGCTGAAAAAGAAAAAAGTGGAAAAGACGATCTGGGGCTGTTTTTTATGGAGTGGCGCTGGATTGGATCGCAGCAGGAAGATTTTCCGCTGAACGCCGCCGGCGAGACCTCGGGACTCAACTGGTATATGGACCAGCGTCTGGATGTGGGCGGTGAAATCCAGGTAAATGAGAACGTCCGGGCCGGTGGCGAATTCGAGTTTTTCTACGGACAGGTGGCCGGTGATGCGGACCACGTGGGTGCTGATTATCGCTTGGATGCCCGCGAGACCTTGCGGGGCTGGGATTTGAATAACGCTGAACTGCGCCAGCTCTGGATCGACTGGACCACGCCCTGGTTCAAGCTTCGTGCCGGACAGATGGGCTCTCACTGGGGTCTGGGGCTTTTGGCTCGGGACGGTCGCACCGAGACCGGCCGCATCGGCTTGCCTGATCAGGGCGATCTCTCCGATCGGGTGGTCATCGCCACAAGGCCCTTGAAGCCCTGGTTCGAAGATTCCTGGCCGGGCCGGATCGTGCTGGCCGTGGGCGGCGGCATCGTCTATCGGGATGAGAACTGCGATCTTCGGTCCGGCGATACGGGCGGCGAGCTTTTGGGCTCCATCTTTTACAAGGAGCCGGGCCGCAAGCTTGGCATGTATGTGGCTGGACGCATTCAGGATGACGACGTGGGCACTGAGTTGAACGTGGTGGTTTTGGATCTCTTTGGCCAAATCACGCCCCCCGAGGGCCAAAGTGGTCCGGTGGCCGAAGCCGAGCTGGCCTGGATCATGGGCGAAACGGATCGGGTCATACACGCCGAGCAGACCGAGGGGCTGAACTTGAGCGCTTTCGGTGGCGTGGGCCGGGTGGGCTGGCAATTTTCGCGCTGGCGGTTTAAGCCCTTGTTGGAGATGGGCTATGCTTCGGGGGATCCAGACCCTCACGATGGAAGCATCACGAGTTTTTCCTTCGATCCGGACTACAAGGTGGGGCTGGTGCTTTTTGACGTGGTTTTGCGTGGCGTCACCGCCATGGCAGCCCAGGAAGCAGCCGATCCCAACCGGGTTGGCGAGCCCTTGCCCGGCGTGGATCTGTTGGCCAGCCGCGGCCGGGTATCCAACACGGTTTATCTCTATCCCCACCTGAGCTTGAACCCGGTGAAAAGGCTGACGCTCATGGCTGGCTTGCTATGGGCCTGGTCGGCCACCGATTTCGCTCAGTCCTACCAGACCTTTGCAAACGGCGGCGTACCCACCAATCCTTATGGCATCACCGGCCTGGGACGGGATCTGGGTGTGGAGGTGGATTTGGGCCTGGATTGGACTCAGCCCTTGTGGCGCAAGATGGCCCTGCGTTTTGGCGTGCAGGTGGGTTGGTTTTTCCCGGGCAAGGCCTTCGAGCAGACTGACGGCACCCGACCGGCGGTCACCGGGCGTATGTTGGCCTGGGGCGCTCTCGTCTGGTGAGTTATCTTTTTTTCAGTTTAACCCGAATGGTTAGTTTTTTCTTCGGCGTGGGCCGCACATAGCGGAGGAACTTTTTGTAGCCCTTCCTGCGAAGTTCTATCTTGGACCTTCTGGATGCCTTGAGTCTGATGGTGGTCGGGGTCTTGCCTTTACGCCGACCTCTGACGTAGATGCTGGCGCCTGGCGGATCGCTTTCGAATTTAACGGCTACCCGTCCCCGCCACTTTTTGCCCTTACGCTTGGGATACAGCTTGATTCGATGATTCTTTCTGCTTCTGCAGTGGATGATCTTGTAGGCCGGTCGGCGGCGAATGGCCTCCATCATGATCATGTGGTCACGGCCCGCAGCGATGCCCCTGAGTGTGGTCGGGGTTTTCCTGCCCGTGTAGACGCCGTCTAAGTAGACCTTGGCGCGCCGAGGCGAGGAGGCCACCCTGATGGTGCAGGTTCCCTTGCCCTTGGCCCCATAGATGATGCCCTCGGGCTCGGGCTCTGGTTCTGGTTCTGGCTTTTTACCAGCGTCTGTAGCTGCGTCCGTGCCTGCGTCCGTGGCTGCATCCGTGCCTGCGTCCGTGCCTGCGTCCGTGCCTGCATCCGTGCCTGCATCCGTGCCTGCGTCCGTGTCTGCATCCGTGCCTGCATCCGTGCCTGCATCCGTGCCTGCGTCCCTGTCTGCGTCCCTGTCTGCGTCTGCCGATATGGCGGTCGGTGGTTTGAGGGGTTCCGGGTTCACGGGAGCGGGCGTTTCTGTTTTGCTTCCAAACGCGAAAGCCATGATGAGCACGACAAGTGAACCCACCGCGAGACCCAATACGAGAAACAGCCCCTTGCGATTGGTCTCGGGGGGGTACCAGGTCCCTTCTTCGTCCTCTCCCGGTGCCTGGGTTGCTTCGAATTCGTCGCCGAATGGATTCGTTTTCTGAAAGACCTCGCCTCGAATATTCGTTGGTCCCTGGGCCCGTTCGCGTTCTGCTGCTTCCTTGGCCTCGATGCGGTTTTCCGGCGGCAGTTCGGGCATGGGGACTCGTTGGGTCCCAAGGTGGTCTACGGGGGCTCGTTTGGTTTCTGTGCGCTCCTCCGCGTCATCGCGTTCGGCGATGTTCAGATTGGCCATGGGCGACTTGTCGTTGTCGTTCATCAGGTAAACGATCTGCAAGATTTCGAAGAACTCGAAGGTCAGACCACGCTCGTAGTACCGATCATCCGGCATGAACATGGACTTCACACGGGGCCAGGAAAATATCTCAAAGAGACATTCGGAGATGTGCTCTAAAAGCAAGCGCCTGGTGGTGGCCTCATCCAAGAGACCCCATTCCACGATGGTTTCGGCCACGTGGGTGCCGGCACGTTCGCATTCCTGATAGACGGCGTCCACGTCTTCGGGTTTCAGGGGAGAATGATCGGTGAGGTAGTCGGTAAAGGTCCGCTCGATGGTGGATACGCGGGCCCAGGCGATTTGACCGCCGGAGAAAAAGACGCGCCCGGTTTTTTCTCCGCAGCGGAGCACAACTTCGCCGTCTTTGTCCCAGGCGCAGGCTTCTTCGAATACCTGCATCACCGCTTTGTGTTCTTCGCCCACTCATTAGTAGTACCACAGGAAGGGAGGGCCCAAAAGAAAACGGTTAGAGAAAATGAAGAGCGGTTCAGGGGAATTGCAGAGGTGACAGGCCCAGTGTACAGTGAGCGGCATTGGCGTCACGGGAGGCCTCAAGTGAACACCGCGGATCGAATCGCATACGCTTTGGCGGAAAAACCCGCTGATCTTTTGTTGACCAACGCCAAGCTGGTTAATGTGCTCTCGGGTGAGATACATCCGGCCGAGGTGGCCGTGGCCGGTGGCGTGGTGGTTGGCCTGGGCGAGCCCGGTGACTACGAGGCCAAGCAGGTTGACGATTTGGGCGGGGCCTACCTGCTGCCAGGTTTCATCGAGGGGCATATTCATTTGGAAAGTTCCATGGTGCGGCCCGAGGAGTTCAGCAGGGCGGTGTTGCCCTTGGGTTGCACGACGGTGGTCTACGATCCCCACGAGGTGGCCAACGTCCTGGGCATGGAGGGCATCAACTACATGCACCGGGTCACTCAGGGTCTGCCGGTTGATTTTTTCGCTATGCTGCCCTCCTGCGTACCGTCTTCCCCCCTGGAAACCGCTGGTGCCATACTTTCAGCGGCTGACATCGCGCCAGTGCTTGCTGAAGACTGGGTGTTGGGCCTGGGTGAAATGATGAATTTTCCTGGTGTGCTTGGCCGGGACGCAGAGGTGTTGGCCCGAGTGGACGCGGGTCAGGCCAAGCGGGTTGATGGCCACGCCCCCATGTTGACGGGCAAGCGCCTCAACGCCTATGTGGCAGCGGGCATCCGTTCGGATCACGAGAGCACCGGCCTGGAAGAAGCTCGCGAGAAATTGCGCAAGGGCATGCACCTCATGGTACGCGAGGGCAGTACCGAGAAAAACCTGGATGATTTGATGCCCTTGCTTAAGCCCGAGAGTGGCCGGCGCTGTATGTTTGTCTCCGATGATCGCAATCCCTTGGATCTTATGAACGGCCTGCACCTGGTGGACTCGGTGCGTCGCGCCATGGCCGCGGGTGTTTCGCCCATGCTGGCCGTGCGCATGGTGACCATCAACCCGGCCGAGTATTTTGGTCTTTCCGATCGGGGCGCGGTGGCACCGGGTCTTTTGGCGGACATGGTCGTCGTGGGTGATCTGCAAAAGATGAACGTAGAGCGGGTCTACAAACAGGGACGTTGCGTGGCAAGCCAGAGTGAAGCCCGCGATTTTGAACCCGGGCATCCCAAGACCTACTTGCGAGGCTCTATCAATGTGCGTTGGATAGAGCCCGAGGATTTTTATCTGCCGGCCAACGGCAGCATGGCCCGGGTTATCGAAGTGGTGCCGGATCAAATCATCACCCGCCAGGCCGTCGACGAAGTCCGAGTTCAAGGCGGACGGGCCTTGGCGGATCCGGATCGGGATATGCTGAAGATCGCCGTCATCGAGCGACATCGCGGTTCGGGGCGCACGGCGATGGGATTCGTGCGTGGCTTCGGGATGAAACGCGGGGCCATCGCCTCCAGCATCGCCCACGATGCGCACAACATCGTGGTGGTGGGGGTGGATGACGCCGATATGTTCGAGGCGGCTGTGCGCATTGTGAAACAAAATGGCGGTCTGGTGGTGGTGGAAGGCGGTGAGGTCAAGGCTGAGCTGCGTTGCCCCATCGCCGGTCTCATGTCCGACAAGCCCTTGGCCGAGGTGGCCGAGAGCCTGAGTCAACTGCAAGCCGCGGCCGCAGCACTGGGCTGTGGTTTGCGGGATCCTTTCATGACCATGTCCTTTTTGTGTTTGCCGGTGATCCCCTCTTTGAAGATCACCGATATGGGCTTGGTGGACGTAGACAAGTTCGAGCTGGTTAATCTTTTCGTGGAGTGACGATGCGCGCGGGGGTTTTCATCCTGAGTCTATTTTTGCTCGTGCCCCAGGTGGCTCGGGCCGGCGGTTTCTACTTGCCCGATCGGGGCGTGCGGGCCATGAGCCGGGGTGGTGCTTTCGTGGTGAGCGCCGACGATCTGTCTGCCCTTTGGTACAACCCGGCGAGTTTGGCCGGGCAGAAGGGCACCCGGCTGCATATGGATATTGCTCTGATCAACTTCAGCATGGAGTTCTCTCGTTATCCGGTCGAGGGCGTGGATCAGTTCTATGATCCCGTGAACAACCAGGCCCCTGTTTTGCCGGATCCATCCCTCGCCATCTCCAGCGATTTCGGATTGGAGGACTGGGTTTTTGCTGTCGGGGCTTACGGTCCCTACACCGCGCTAAACCGCTACCCGGAAGACGGGTCCCAGCGATACAGCCTGATTCGAGCCGACAACCTTGGGTTCATTCTGGAAGCGGCCGCGGCCTGGGAGCCCTTGCGAGGCTTGCGCCTGGGTGCGGGTTTCTCCCTGTACACTCTGACCATCAACAATACCCAGGTGGCCTCGGCTTTTCCTGGCCTTTTCGGTGGGCCCGAAGACCCGGACTTGGATGGCCTGGTCCAATACATGGCCGAAGACAGCTTCATTCCTTCGGCGGTGCTGGGCCTGTGGTTGGCGCCGGGTGAGTGGACTGCTGCCTTGCGTGGTTTGGAGTTGGGTTTTTCCGTCACGCCCGGCATACACATCGACGCCCGTGGCTCTCTGCGCACCCGCCTGCCGGATCACTATTACTACGACAACGTGGTTTTGGACCCGGTCGAGCCGAGCGTGCGCACGACCTTCGATTTTCCCTGGGTGGTGCGGACCGGGGTGGCCTACCGGGATCCGGGCAAGCTTTTCGATGTCGAATTGGCCTTTGTCTGGGAGGGCTGGTCCTGCTTCGACAGCATCGTCTTGGAGACCACGGAGCCTGCCTACTATCGCAACGTGCCCACCATCGGCGACTTCGTGGTGCTGCCCATGGTTTTGGAACGGCAGTATCAGGACACCTGGTCACTCAGGCTGGGCGGCAGCTACCGGCCCCTGGACTGGCTGGTGATTCGGGCCGGCGGTTACTACGAGACCGGCGCCGTGCCGGATGAATACTTCAGCGTGGCCACACCAGATAGCGACAAATGGGCTTTGGCTTTCGGCCTGGGCGCGACCTGGAACGCCTTCGAGTTCGACCTGGGCTACATGCACGTCTTCCAATTGGCGCGCGACATCCCAGCCTCGGTCTCCCTCGCCCACCAGACCAACCCCACCAACCCGGAAGGCACGGTCAGCGTAGGCGGCGGCAGGTACATTTCCGGCTACGACCTGGTGGGTCTCAGCATCCTGGTAAACATCGACAACTGGCTTTAATATCCGTCGCGTCGTCCCACCATCAAGTAGAGTTTTTCCACCCCACGTTCCTCATCCAGCAAGAAATCACCCATTTCTTGCAACACGCAGGTCATGTCTTCGTCGTTTAGCGGCCCGGTTTGACCGGGTGTGCAGCGATGTACTTCGCCGATTACGTCCAGCAAGGCTTCGGCCGCGAATTGCCCTGAACCATCGTTCATGGTTTGGGCCGCGTTGGACAGGAGGGCTGCGACCACGTCTTGCTCGTTGCCGGGCATGGCCAAAAGGGCTTGGCCCAGGCGCATGAGGTGGCTGATTTGTTTGGCCTGTACTTTTTCGAAGACGCACTGGCCGGCGCTGCAGCTTCCAGGCCAGGGGCTGTACTGTTGGCAATCGGTGTCGGTACTACAGGCCAGGGGCAGACAGACATGGCTGTCGTCGCAGGGGGTCGCGGGCAAGCGCAGGCAGCCGGTTTCCGGAATGAAGGTCCAGGCGTCGGCCTTGGGATCGATCTGTCGGGCCAGGGCTTGAGCCATGGGCACGGTGACCCTGTCTACGCATAGTTTTTGCAGGGCCCAGCCGGCCAGGCGGCGCATTTCGCGGACCTTGTTGAGATCGGTGGGATCGAAGAGTTCCAGGGTTAGATCATCGATGCGCCCCGGCAAATTGGGGTGATTGGCCAACAATTGCCAGGCTTCAACCAGTCTGGGCAGGATGCGGCCGCCCAGGAGCTCGGTCAGGTCCGCATCCAACTCGGCCAGGCGTGTGCTCAGACGTCCCTCGTTGAGGAGGTCGGCCACTTGATCGCGGGCGAAAAGCAGTCCGTTGAGCATCACGATGAAGGCGCGCCGGTTGACCAGGCGCCATTGCCCGCCGACTTCTTCGATGTCCAAGAAGCGATCCCAGATGAGCTCGGCGGCTTGATCGAAGGCCGCTTCGGCCGATGGGTCGTTCGTGACCGCATCGTCGGCCATGCGCAGGGCATCAATGAGCAGGTAGAAGCGGTTGAAGGGCGTCACCGGGGTCAGGCCATCGGCAGCCAGCACGCTCACCGCGCCGTCGTGTCGCCTGAGGGTTGAGTCGTTTCGCAGCAGGTGATGGGTGAAGGCGGCCAATTCGTCGACGATGTTGTAGCCTGAAGCGGTTTGTTGGCCCTGCATGGCGGCCATGAGATCCACCAGGGAATCAAGCACCTCGGTGCTGTCGAAGATCTCCAAGAGCATGGGTTCCAGGGGGCGCACGTTGGCGCAGGCCGAAGAGGCGTGAGGCAGGTTGGGCGAATAGTGGGGGTGGATGGCGGCCATGAGGTCGCCCAGGACCTTGGTGCCGCCTCTGGCCAGATTGCGATCCAGGCTTGCAAAGGCGACATAGGCCGGCCGGAAGCCATCCAAGGCCCCCGAATGTTTGAAGGCCAAGAGCGCCTCGCCATTGTAGTTACGGATGTCGAGGCCCTCAAAGCCCGCCGGATTGCCCAAGACGCTGTGGTCATGAACCATGAAGAGGCTGACCTCTTCCGCCGGCGGGTGTTCGGAGGAAAATTCAGTCACGGCGCTTTGTACGTACCAAGCCACCTCGGCCAAGCCGCCATTTTCATCACCGGCCGCCGAGTCAACGTAGAAGCCAAGCATGTCATCGATGGGGAAGGGTTCCCAACCCATCACGCTCACCGAATGGCGCACGCCGTTGGTGTCGTGGATCAGGTGTACGCCTCGCTGCAAATTGGATCGGT
>JAUVAM010000554.1 GCA_030591745.1 Deltaproteobacteria bacterium | reverse complement strand
GAAAAATCCCATTTATTCAAACGCGTAGCTAAAGAGGATTTGGTGCAGCTCTATGGGGCGGGCATGCTCAAGCATTTTGAGCCGGGGCAGCTCATCGTCAAAGAAGGCGAGGAGGGCGGGGAACTTTTCCTTATCGAGCATGGCACGGTGATGGTCTTGACTCAGGGACTGAAAGGGCCGGTGAGGCTGGCCGAACTGACCCGTGGGGCATTTTTTGGAGAGATAGCTTTGCTCACGGGCAATCCGCGTACGGCCAACGTTAAGGCTGTAGACCGGGTGACCACCATCAGCTTTGCGAAACAAGATTTAGAATCCATCCTGCTCAGGTACCCCAAGGTGCGGAAGTTGATGCAGACCATGATGAAAGCGCGCGCCGAGGCTGCCATCGACAAGGTTCAATCCTCATCATAGCCCCGTGTTGCTTTGGAATACTGGACAAGTCGCAACGTCGAACCCTGTAAGTCGGTGGTCCTGAACAAGGAGAGATAGCCGTGAAGCAGACCCATATTCGAGCTTTTGTCGCTTTTCGGTGGGGTATTTGGACTGGTTTGTTTTTGTTGGCGATCTGCTTGTTGTTGCCGACTCCGGCCAAGGCGGGCTCGGCCAAGCTCAATGGTCGTTGGTGGACGCCTTTGGGCGTCATGCGGATTACCCAGACCGGCAAGAAGGTGGTGGGCAAGGTCAACTGGCGGTGCAAGGTTTGTCCCTTCAAGCGTCGTGAGGTCATCTTCAAGGGCGTACTCTTAGAGGATTCCCTGTCTGGGCGCATGCGCTATTGTCTGAAGGGAAAAGACTGCAAGGGTGACGGGTGGGCGCCATTGGTTATGCTGGTGGCCCGCGAGGGACGGGTTTTGAGCGGTGCCGCTCATTTCAAGTCCAGCAACTGCGCCATCGGCGGCAAGGGCAAAAAGGACGGCATCGTCATGCGCAAGCTGCGCATGCGTAGGCCCAAGCCCAAACCCAAAGTGGACGCGGGCACGCCCGTCAAGGCCGACGGAGGCAAGGTCGTGGCAGAGCTTAGGCCCAAGCAGCCAGATGTGGTGGATGAGCAGGGCGAGGCCATGGAGCCAGAGGTTCAGGCTCTGGATCCGAACGTATACGTGGGCAATGCCAAGAGTTGGCAGGAGGCCATGGAGAAGGGCGCAGGCCAGATGGAGGCCGGCTTTTTCGAACGGGGACGTCGTCTGTTCATGCAGGCCACCAAGTTGGATCCGACCCGGCCCGAGGCCTCCAACGGCATCGGCGTGACTTACTATGCCCGTCATGACTACGAAGAGGCGCTACGTTGGTACAAGAAGGCCCTGGAGATAGACTCCAGCTTCGGTGATGCCTATTACAACATGGCTTGCATATACTCTTTGCAGCGCAAGAATGATTTGGCTTTTCGCTATTTGCATATCGCCGCGCTTAACGGATTTGTACAACCCGCGGTCCTGGCCGAAGATCCGGATCTGAACAACCTGCGCTCTGATAAGCGTTACAAGAAGATCTTGGGTCAGATGGTCAAGAAGGCCAAGTGAAGAATAATCCTAAAGGGTTTCAGGTAAACAGAGCCTTCACGAATTGATCCGCATCAAATGGCCGGAGATCTTCGGCCTGCTCACCGATGCCGATGTAGCGGACCGGGATGCGGAAGGTGTCGGCGATGCCGATGATCACGCCGCCTTTGGCCGTGCCGTCCAGCTTGGTGAGTACGATTCCCGAGATTTTAAGTGCCTTGTCGAATTGCTTGGCCTGGTTGATGGCGTTTTGTCCGGTTGTGGCGTCGAGCACCAACAATACCTCGTGGGGGGCTCCATCCAATGCCTTGCCGCAGACCCTGTGCACCTTCTTCAGCTCTTCGATTAGGTTCAGTTTGGTGTGCAGCCGGCCTGCCGTGTCCGCGATGACGATGTCGGCTCCCTGGGTCTTGGCCCGGTTGATGGCGTCGAAGACCACCGAGCCCGGATCCGCGCCGTGCTGGGAGCGAACGATGTCCACATTCGCCCGATCAGCCCAGATGGTCAGTTGCTCCTCGGCGGCGGCTCTGAAGGTATCAACCGCGGCCAACACCACCTTGTGACCGGCCTGGCTGTACTTCATGGCCAGTTTGCCGATGGTGGTGGTTTTGCCCGTGCCGTTGACGCCCACGACCAGGATCACAAAGGGAGAATGGGCTTTGATGTCCAAAGGCGCCGCATCGGTGTGAAGCATTTCCTGAATCTTGGCCTTGAGGCCCTCAATCATTTTGTCAGGGCTTTGGCCGGCGAGCTCTTCCTGGATGTGATCCAGAAGTTTTTGGGCTGTGCGCACCCCGATGTCGGCCGTGAAGAGCAGCTCTTCGATTTCTTCGATTTCGTCTTCACCCAGGCTCTTTCGCCCGAACATGTGGGTCAGCTTGGAGACGAAGCCTTCACGGGTGCGCTTGAGCCCGTCTTCCAATGAACGTGGTTTGACTTTTTCGACTTCTTTGACCGGGGGAGCCTTTGGGGGCTCCTGTTCTTTTGTCTCTTCCGTGGATGCCTTCAATGCCTCTTGTCGGGTTTCGCGTGCGGCCGATTCTTGCGCCCAGCGTGCCTCCCGTTGCTCTCGGGCCTTCTCGAGCATTTCATCCTGAATCGCTTCTTGCTCTTCTTCTTTCTCTTCTTCCTCCTCGTCATCTTCTTCGTCTTCTTCGTATTCTTCGCTGCGACGCTTGGCCTCAGCCCAAAGTCGGGCTGTGCGTGTGGCTTCTTCTTTGTCTTCTTTGACCTCTGCGAACTTGGTTTTGCCGGTCAACTTGCGAACGACGGCGATGACCAGCCAGGCAAAAAAGAGCAGGACGAGGACCAGGGCGCCGATGGCGAAGGCGTCACTTCCCGCGTCGGCTTTTTCTGACTGCCCAATAAGGCCCAGCAAAAACTCCGACAATTGGCTTCCCATCATGATGCGACCACCCGATTCGATCAGCCGGCTTTCTGCATGGCCTCGGCCTCAGGCTCATCAGTCGTGAGCTTGACCGAAACGATGTTCGAGATGCCGGGCTCTTCCATGGTGACGCCGTACAGCCTGTCGAGCAACTCCATGGTGCGCTTGTTGTGGGTGATGAGGATGAATTGGCTAGCGGAGCTCATCTCTTTGACCATGGTATTGAATCGGTCGATGTTGACTTCATCCAGAGGAGCGTCCACTTCGTCCAAAAGGCAGAAGGGCGTGGGGTTGATAAGGAAGATGGAGAACAGCATGGCCACAGCGGTTAGGGCCTTTTCGCCGCCTGACAGAAGCTCAATGATTTGCAGCTTTTTCCCCGGGGGCTGGGCTGCGATCTCCACACCGGCCTCCAGTATGTCCACCCCTGCCTCCAGGCTGAGCCGAGCTTGGCCGCCGTTGAATAGTCGGGGGAAGACTTCCTGGAACTTCTGGTTGATGGCCTCGAAAGCCTCCTTAAATCGTTTTCGGGAGGTCTTGTTGATTTTCTGGATGACTTTGTCCAGTTTCTGCAAGGAATCTTCTAAGTCCTGACTTTGGGTGGTCAGGAAGTCGAAACGCTCTTTGTGTTGCTCATATTCT
>JAUVAM010000618.1 GCA_030591745.1 Deltaproteobacteria bacterium | reverse complement strand
GATGGCGCGAAGGCCATGGCCGACAAGATCGCATCCAAGGGTGCTTTGACCGTGCGCTATTGCATGGAGGCCGTCCATCGAGGTCTGCAGGGCAGTCTGACTGAAGGACTCAACTTAGAGGCCAACCTTTTTGGCCTGTGTTGCGCCACCGAAGACAAAGTTGAGGGAACCCAGGCCTTCCTGGCCAAGCGCAAGCCTGAATTCAAAGACAAATAAAAGCAAAGGGACGCATTTTTTCGGTCCCGGTCCTTTCCTTTCGACTCTGGAGTCGTATCTTGGATCCCTGCGTGGTTCTTAGGTCGCGCAGGAAAGGAGCATCCAGGGATGTCCAAGAAAAAGGGCAAGAGAAAGCAGGCGCCTCCACGAAACCAGAAGCGGAAATCTTCCAAGAGCAGAGGAGGACACGCGGCCTCCGCACAGGGTTCAGCAAAGAAAACAGGAGATATTTATCACATACGTTCGCAGGCCGGTCTGAATTCGCTTCTTGCTTCAGGTAGACCGACGCTTGTGGATTTTTGGGCTCCCTGGTGCCAGCCCTGCCTTAGAATGGGGCCGATTTTTGAGCGGATCGCGGCACGTTATGGCGATCAAATCAACTTCGCCAAGGTCGATACAGAGGCCTTGCCCAAGGTGGGGGGTCACTACGGGGTTAAGAGCATTCCAAGCATCATTGCGTTCTCGGGAAGAAAAGAAGCGAGGAGAGAAGTCGGCTTGATGAATGAGCAGAAAATGAAACATTTTGCCGAAAGCTTTCTTCCAGAGGAAGAGGATGAAGATGATGAAGAGGATGCAGAAATCGTGATCACCCCGGACGAAATCGACCATGCTCCAGCTGCGGATGCTCCGAAGGATGAGGCTAAAAAAACATCTTCAGGATTTGTTAAGCGCGTTAAGCGTCTTTTTGGGGGCGGGTGAGGCTTGCCTCAGCGGCTGCGGCGGCGAGTTTCGCTTTCCAGATCGTCGAAGGCTTCGTCGGCGTTGGCGTGCACTTTTTCCACGGCCGTGAAGAGTCGACCGAAGGTGTATGGGCGTGGCGGCAAGCGGTAGTACTTTTTGAAGCGTACTGGCTTGCGCTTTTTGGCGACGCGTGCGGTCGGTTTGCGGGTTGTGGTGGATCGACTGGCGGCGGTTTCTTCGGGCTGACGGTCGGGCTGGGTTGTGACTGCTTGCGCGCTGTCTTCGGGATCGTCTTCTATGGTGATGCTTCCCTTGCCGTCTGGATCTTTTAATGTGGTCTTGCCTGTGTTCGTCGGCGGGGGATTGGTCTTGACCGGCGGGGGATTGGTCTTGACCTGATCCGGCACTCTGGCCGCTGGTGAATCTTTCACCGCGACATGGCGATCGGGCTGACTTGGGGTTTCGGTCGCTCGCGTGTCTTTGGGTTGGCTGGTGTCCGCGTGGGCCACCCGCACCGGCGCTTCGCCATCCAGGGGCTCGCGGCCGTAAGCGACGATGACGTTGCGCTTGGCAAGCCAAGTTTTGACGACGCTGACCTTTACGGCGAAGTTGACGCCCGTGATGGCGACGCCACCTTGGCCTTTTCTGGCGATGGCCGTGTTGACGCCCACCTGATAGCCTCGCACGTCGAACAAGGGGCCGCCCGAGTTGCCGCGGTTCAGGCTGGTTTCCATCTGAAAGACATGCTTGCCCGGTACGCCCTTGAAGTCCTCGAACTGAGTGCCGATGACGCCGGTGGTGATGGTCCAGAGTCCGCCGGATTCGGGGTGGCCGATGGCGATGGTTTCGTCGCCGGGGCCCAGTTCATCCGGATCGCCCAGGGTCTGCACCACAAGCTTGGCCGGCGGGGTTTTCATTTGGAGCAGGGCCAGATCCAGTCCCTCGTCATAGCCCAGTACCTTGGCGCCGTGATGGTGTTTCAGATCTTTGTTCATGTTGCCCGTGACCTTGGCGGGTTTCCGGAAAATGTGGATGACCGGGAAGGGTTTTTTTGTGGTTTTGTCCAAGATCACGTGGCAGTTGGTGATCACCAGGCCGTCGGCGCGAATGACCGAGCCCGTGCCGGCCGAGGCGGAGGACGAACCCTCCTTGGAGGCCACGATGAGCACGACGCCGTCGGCTTTGCTTTTGTAAATTTGCCGCGGTGACATGCGTGCTTCGGCCATGGAAGACAGGCCAAAGATGGCCAGAATGCAGAGTGTTGAAATTTGAAGGCTTTTTCGCATCGTTCTACCCTCCCGCTGCCTCGGTTGCCCCACCGATTCTGGTTGGACGTTCCGATCGCTTAGGTATTCTTTTTACAGCGGAATTGGGTCCAATTGCAACCGATTGGAGGGTTGGACATATCGGCATGCCCCGGGTTAGGCTGCGGTCCCATGGTAGGGAGGTGTTGACATGGCGGCGAAGACGGCCTGTGTCATCCTGGCGGCTGGCCAGGGAAAACGCATGCGTTCCAGTAAGGTCAAGGTTCTGCACCCGATATGTGGGGAGCCCATGGTGGCTTATCCCGTCAGCCTGGCCATTGCCAAAGGCTATGCCCCCGTGGTGGTGGTGGTGGGGAGCCAATCCGAAGCGGTGCGGGAATACCTCAAGGACCGTTTTGGGGACAAGGTGCGATTTGTCCTGCAGGAACCCCCTCAGGGAACAGGGCATGCGGTCATGCAGGCTCGGTCCGCCCTGAAGGGGCACAAGGGCAAAGTGGCCATTTTGTATGGGGATGTGCCCTTGCTGGGTCGTTCTGACTTGGCGGCCTTGGAAAAGGCCGGTCGAAAAGCCCCGGTGTCTTTTTTAACATGTCGAATAGAGAATCCTTCAGGCTCTGGGCGGGTCTTGCGTGATGGGGATGGCCGTGTTGAGTCCATCGTGGAGCACCGGGACGCAAGCCGGGCAGAGCGTC
>JAUVAM010000349.1 GCA_030591745.1 Deltaproteobacteria bacterium | reverse complement strand
TGAACCAGATTTGCTTTTTCGCCAGGCATTGGACGGGTTTGGGTTTTGCCTGCTTGCGGTTGCCGGGCAGGTACATGAGACAAGCGCCAGTGGCCGCGGGCCAACTCGCGGCATCCAGGCCCAGGCTGACCTTGCGTTCCAATGTGGGCGGGCCCTCCACCATCAGGCTCCAGAGGGCGCCTGTGCCGTCGGGGGCTAAGTTGAGCACGGGGGAGGGGACCTGCAGGGCAAGGGGGCCCAAGCGGCTGACTTTTTCGGTGAGCAGGATGGCCTGTTCTTTGGCGGCCTGCTTCATGGCCTGGGCTTCAGAGTCCATGTTGGTTTGGATTTGCTTTTTTTCTTCCTCGGCCATTTTGCGAAATTTGGCCTGCTCCTCAGGGCTCAAGGAGCCTTTTTCTGCGAAGTGCTTGTTTTTGAGCGCCTTGGTTTTGGCCGGAAAGGCGGTCTTGGTTAAGCGGCTGGAGATGGTCGTGACCAGCAGGCTGTCGGTGGAGAACAGCAGATGAATGAGAAAGTCCTGGTAGAGGCTGTGCAGGCTGTGATGACCCGGCAAGGATCTGAAATAGGCGTCAATCGGCTTCAGGGTGATGGCGCGCAGCAGGTCGCGGGTAAAGGCCCCACCGGCCAGATCCACGCCTAAGAGCTTGGAGGATTGGGTTGTCGCGTCCCAGAGGCCCTTGAGGGTCGCCTTGCTGTGCTTGATGGCGTGGCGCAGAAAATGGGCGTTGGCATAAAAATGCTCACCGCCATGGCTCATCAAGCTTTCTTCCATCCAGTCGGGACGGATCTTGGACACTTGCTTTGGCCCGTGAATGAAAAAGGCGGCGGTCTCGGCCGTGGTCTCCACCCACCAGAGCAGGTTCCCCATGGCCCTTATCCAGTGGTACTGGTTTTGCACCGCGTGGAAGAGCTCGTGAGCGCAGTCGTGCTCTAAAGAGTTCAAATCGCGCCAGGGCAGAAGAATGTATCGGTTGCTGGGCAGAGGCGAGTAGTTGGAATTGCCGCCCGTGTTGAGCTCGAGGATGACATCCAGTCTGCTGGTCGGCAGGAGAAATCCGCGTTTGCGGTAGCTGTTTTCCGCCTTGGTCAACCAGTCCGTGGCTCGTTTTACCCGGAGCTTCCTGTCGGCCGCCGGGATCTTTGTGTTGACGATGAGCCGGTATTTGGCTTTTTGCCCCGACGATTCAGAGGGATGGGAGAGGGCTATGTACTTGATCCCATCGGCGATGTACCAGCCGTAGAGGCTCAGGTGCCGGGTCTTGATGCGCGCTTCGTGACGGGCGGGGTCCACTTCCACTTCTTCCGGCTCCCAGCGTTTCAGCTTGGGATTCCAAGAAGCGGCGGAGAGCTGGAGTTCCGGAGACAGGCCGGGGGCCAGCTGAGCGGGATCGTAGCGATAGACGAGCTGGATGGGCTTGTCGAAGGTCTTTTGCGAGCCTAAGCGGATGTCGGCCGCGGCCAGGGGTGCATAGACCGGATGGGTCGAAGGCGGCGGCTTGCCGACCGCGGCGGCGCTCAAGACGGCCGGGGCCTTCACGCTGCCCGCGGGCAGCACCACGCTGAGCCGGCGGCCCAATTGAATTGTCTGCTCCGCGTTCGAGGGCCTCACCCGCACCCGCCCACCGATATCCCCGGATCTCCCAGCTGCACCTGTACTGCTTCGTCGAATCAGCAGATTCAGTCCTCGACGTGGAGAGGCCACGCCTCCGGCTGAATCTCCTGTTCCTCCTTGCATTACAGGCACATCTGGAAGCCCGGGCTGCTGGGGCGGCTGGTCCTTCTTTTTCTGGTCCTTCTTTTTGGGCTTCGTTACTTTGGGGCTGGCGGGGATGGCGGCCAGCAGGCCGAGGGCCTTCAGTTCGTCTTTGCCCACCTGCCTTACCCGCAGACAGTGGCCGCGAAGTTCGCCGGCCGTCGGCGCCCGGCACAAGTCCGCCCGATCCTGGCTTAAGATGTGGAGGTGGAGGGGGGCGCAGGCCTGGGCATCCGTGAACATGCCGCCGAAGATCCGGGCGAAGCGCCCTTGCCACTTTGAGGCGCCGGGTCGGCCGTTGAGCGCTTCGCAGCCCTTTTTCGCCAGCTCGAAAAGGCCCAAGGGATTGGCCGACTGAAAGCGGGGGAAGATTTCGGCCACGCAGAAAGGCGCCGCCGATTCCAAGCGCAGGATCAGGTCTCCACGGTGTTCGTCCAGACCGTCGAAGCGCAGGCCTTGGAAGTTGGGCCCCGGGCGCAGTTCCTTTTTCGCGATGCGTTCGTCGCCCGCCAGCAGGCTGAGTTGGACGGGTTTTTCACTTTGCAGACCATGGAGCTCCAGCAGCAGGGGGCTGAGCTCAAGGCCGAAGGTCTGGGCCTTGCCCAGCACCAGCTCAAGACTGCCGGATTCGACACACTGACGACTGTCCAAGCTACCGTCGAAAGCGAGCGGAGCCTCGGCCAGGCAGGGCGTTGAGATCAAGATAAGCAGGATGGACAGCAGGCCGGGGATCAGATTGCGCATTCACACTCCTGTGGATTGCTTCGCCCCGCCTGTGCCTCATTCATACTTGTTGCCGCGGGCCATGTGAAGGGAAAAGGGCGGAAGGGGGCGATCCGGACTGGCATCGAGCAGGCCGCGGCTTCTCCTCCCCCCGATTTTTTTGCGGGGGAGGTCGGGCCGAAAGGCCCGGGAGGGGGGCTGCCGTCTTCAGGTGCCAGGTGAACAGTGAGGGGCGTTGACAGGTTTTCCCCTGTCGGCGAAACTTGGCTTGTTCACTTTGCGAAGCTCTGGGCCTTTTCGATTGGAGACCTGTCATGCTGAAAAAAGGGATGCTTTCCAAGTCGCTTGTTGTCTCCTTCTTGCTCGTAGCAAGCCTCGCGCTGGTCGCTTGCGGAGGCGGGGGCGATGGAGCCGCGGGTGAGCCGATTTTGTCCGGTAGTGTCAGCGGGGTGTATGGGGATAACAGCTTCACCGTGATCAACGGCTTCGCCCTGGATCACACGGATGCCTCCAAGCTTATCGGCCTGGGAGACGGCCCGCTGAATTGCGACAGCGCGGCGCAACCTGATCCGCCCAGCGGCCTGAACGCCGGCATCAATCTGCCGAGCTTCGAGGTCGGGATATACAACAACGTCATGGTCAACATCTACAGCAACATCGGCTCTTTTGAGGGGCTTGGCAGCAACGCCGGCACGGTCGAAATCACGGAATCCTCGGCGAACGCCCTGGCCGGCACGGTGCTCTATGAAGACGACATCGAAGGCACCGTGGTTTCCCTCAACGGAAACTTCGAGGTCCTTCGCTGTTCCCTTTGATCCACCCCGCCCATTTCCCCCCATTTCAGATAGCTTTTGAGGGCAAGGAAAACCCATGAGCGCTTATGTTATTTCCATGTTGCTGTTTGTGCTGGCCGCGCCGGTCAAACCTGCCCCCGGGGAGATCCGGGTGGAACTTCAGCTGACCGAAGAGGGCCCGCGGGTGTTTTGGGATTTGGGCAAGGGCAGGGTGAGCACCCGGATCGAGGACCTCAAAAAGGCCTTGGCCGGCTGCAAGTTTGACCAGGCGGTGATTCAAGCGGGAAAGACGGTGCCTTACGCTGCCCTGGTTCAAGTCATAGACGCTCTGAGGGTGGCAGGTGTCGAAGAGTTCAGCATCGCAGCGATGCCG
This sequence comes from Deltaproteobacteria bacterium, assembly GCA_030591745.1. Next base: position 1,539 of record JAUVAM010000349.1, on the reverse strand, counting down.
CCGGAAAAAGTGGATCCGGAGGAAGCATGGCGTGAGGCTTGCGCGGAGCTTGAGGCGCTTTCCGAGTATCGGCCGTTTCCCCTCAGGTCTCGGCTCATCGATGAATTGCTGTCCTGGGTGGATGAGGGCAAAAGCATACGGGTTTACGACGAGGACTGTCGGCCCATTGACGTGATGCGCCATGAAGATGAACTGGCGGGCGACGTCGACATCAAGGAAAGCTTCCATGAGGGCATCAAGCGGGTCGAGGCGCGGACCGCCCATTTCCGCTATTCCATTTCCTACACGGGCCCCGGCTGGACCGATTACGAAAAAAACGAAAAGGGCAAATGGGAAGAAGTCGGCGGCGGGGGTGCGGGTTGTTTTGAGCCTCGATCGGGGCTTCTCAGTCGGGTGACGAAGGAGGCGGCCTGGTATGACGGGGCCGAGGTCTCACTAAAGGTAAGCTGTCGCTGGGTGACCGAGGAGACCTCCCCTTGTATCGGGGGCGGAAAGCGGATTTGTCGCCATTGTCGTTCCCTGCGGGTCGAGGTCCTCCAGGCGAGGCACCTCAGGCAGTATCCGGGGGAGGCCACGATACGACAATCAGGCAGCAAGCCCCTGGACTGTTCGGCCCCCTGTCCGAAAAACACCCTGATTGAAACCAGGGATCGGCTCAACCGGTATCTGGAAGGCAAGGCGTTCTTCGGTTCGGATGTCTCGGGCGAAGGGGCGGTCCTGTTTCGCAGCCTGAAGGCCTGCCGCCGGCATCGCTCCAACCGCCCGGCCCGACACTGATTTTCCCCCCGGTTCTTAGCAACCCCGTCATTCCCGAAGGTTTCTGTCGGGAATCCATGCTTCGAGAATCTGGATCCCCAGCAGAAACATCTGGGGATGACGTCTTAAGGCAGTGTTCACCGAGTCCCCAGCAACCCCGTCATTCCCGAAGGTTTCTGTCGGGAATCCATAGCTGGGGATGACGTCGTTTTTCCCTCAGGTGGACACGCATTGCCAGTGGTAGAAGCGGTAGGTGATCTTTTTCGTTTTCTTGTTTATTGAGCGCTGCAAAAACAACCTGTAGAGGGTGTCTTTCGCGAGGAAGTAAGAGTTGGCCCCGCCCACGCAGCGCTTGTCGTTTGTCTTGATCCGCGAGCGATAGATCACAACGATTTCCTTGCCTTCGGCCTTGCCCTTGATTGTGCTTTCTATGCGCAGCCGGGTCTCGTAGGTCTGCCAGCTGTAGCAGTGATCCTTTTTGACTTCGCCCACGGGGCTTATCTTGACGGCCTTGGCCATGACGATCAGATCCGCGTCTTGTTCCAGCCGGCCCTCCGGCAAAGGTGGGATGATGGCTGTTGCCGACAAGGTCCAGACGGTGACGATCAAAAGGCTCAACAAGGATACGCGTAGGGTCATGCTTTCCTCCCCGGTCAAAGGCTAAGCCGCGTAACGAAGGAGACGCCTTCCGCGACTGTTCGCTCAATGATGACAAGATTGCCCCAGCGACACAAGCCCCGGTTCCCCTCTTTGAAGACTTGTAGTAGGATGGGGCCATAAGGT
>JAUVAM010000451.1 GCA_030591745.1 Deltaproteobacteria bacterium | reverse complement strand
TTGTTGTTTTCTTGCAAAACAGGCTTCCGGCCGTCGAGACTCCTGGCCCCTTGGGCGGAACCACTAAAGATCAAGCCCGTCAATCCAAGGCCGAGAAGGAAGCACAATCCAAATCTCTTTTGGTTCATCGGCACCACTCCTTTTGGATACGTGTTGGTTTGAGCCATTTATGGTCAGCAGCTTAGCAGAGAAGTTACTTGGGCCCTACGAGAACCTGTTGGCCGAAGCGGCTGCCGTCTTTGTCGAGTTGGGCTCGGGCAACCACACGGTTGTGAGCTCGCCACATCATGTGGAAGTAGGAATATGGTTTGAGCACCATGTATCGAGCAACGCGCATGCCCAGATACACATGCAGAACCGATGCCACAATCCCTGCTCGTCACCAAGCCTTGTGAAATCAATTAGATAGATATTTGCAGGCGATCAGGAAAGTCCTTAGGGTGTCCGGATTCCGGACACTCTATCCTCCGTCCCTCTTTACCTTGGCCTGCGTACGGCCACCCGGTCGGCGGTCAGGACTCGCTCGGCTTCGATGTAGATGGTTTCTACGGCGGGCACAACTTTGCGGATGGCCGCTTCGATTTCGTCGATGGCCGCTTCTACTCCGTCGGTGTCTAAGTCGTCGACGAACTCGACGTCCATGGTCACTAAGATTTTTTGCGGGGCCAAGTGCATGGTGCGCACCAGGCCGAGGACTTTGACCTGGTCGATGGATAGGGTTGCTTCTCGGATGGCCTTTTGGTGTTTTTTGCTGGCGGCTTCGCCGATGAGCAGCTCTTTGGTCTCTCGGGCCAGGAGGAAGGCCACCGAGGCGAGCAACACGCCGATGGTGATGCTGGCCAGGCTGTCGAAGATCATCCAGCCGGTCAGGTCGGCTAAGAGTACGCCCACGAAGGCCACGAAGAGACCCAAGAGGGCGGCAGAGTCTTCAAAGAGCACGACCACTACGTTGGTGTCCTTGCTACGGCGCACGGCCTGGTAGATGCCGATGTCCCTGGGGCGGGTGCGGTTGAACTCGCGGACCGCGAAGCTCATGGCGGCGGCCTCGATGACGAAGGAGATACCCAAAACTACGTAGATTAGCCAGGCTCGTTCGATGGGTTGGGGGTCTTGCAACTTGTGGATGCCTTCGTAGATGGAGACCACGGCACCCACGAAGAAGATCATGTTGGCCACCACGAAGGACCAGAAATACTGCTCTTGGCCGTAACCGAAGGGGTGTTCTTCGTCGGCCGGTTTTGCGGATCGTCTCATGCCAAAGAGCAAGAGCCCCTGATTGCCCGTATCGGCAAAAGAGTGAACCGCTTCGGCCATCATGGCCGAGCTGAAGGTGATCATGGCCACCACCAGTTTGAACACGGCGATGATTAAGTTGCCGACGAGGGCGGCGATGACCGCTGTGCGGGATCCGCTTGCCACGGATTGCCTCCTTGGCGAGAGTAAAATCAGACCAACCATTAACATAGGCGATTGAGATGGACAAGCCGGAAGGGTCGAAGGTTGAAGGATCTCGGGCTACGGTGTACAAGATGTTCGCTTCGCCAGGGGGAGGGAAGGGACTTGCGGTCGTATGAAACTCTGGACCGAACAACTGGATAGCGAGGCCATCGCCGACATGCGGCGCTGGCGCGAGCAACTTCACCGCATCGCTGAGCTGGGCTATGGCGAACACCGCACCGCCGCCTTCTTGAGCAAAGCACTGAAGGATTTGGCCCCGGATGAACTCAAGGAGGAAATCGCCGGGACCGGCCTGGTGGCCCTGTTCCGTGGTGGTCGACCGGGCCCTTGTACTGCGGTGCGCGCTGAATTGGACGCCTTGCCGATAATAGAGACGACTGGTTTGCCCTATGCCTCGGTCACCCCGGGGGTGATGCACGCCTGCGGGCACGATGGCCACATGGCCATGAGTCTGGGCCTGGCTGCCTGGTTGTCGGCTCACAAGGAAGAGCTGGCCGGATCGGTCAAGCTGATTTTTCAGCCGGCGGAAGAAGACGGTGGCGGTGGCGCCAAGATGGTGGAATGGGGGGTCTTAAAAGATCCGGTCGTGGATTTCATTTTTGCTCTGCACGCTCGGCCCGAGATCAAGGCCGGGCAGATCGAGCTGGACGACGTGCCCAACGCCTATGCCGACGGCTTCGATATTCGCATCAAGGGTGCCTCGGGGCACGGGGGTTACCCCCACCTCGGTCGGGACGCCGTGGTGATGGCCAGTCAGCTGGTCATGAATCTGCAACAAGTGGTCAGTCGCCGCTCGGCGCCGGTCGACCCGGTGGTTCTGTCCATTGGGCGACTCCATGCCGGTACGGCTCGCAACGTGATCGCCGATGAGGCCGTGCTGGGTGGGACCATCCGTACGCGCTGTCCCAAAGTGCGCCGGCGGGTTTTTGCTGATTTGGAACGCATCAGTAAGGAGACGGCATCAGCTTTTGGTGGCTCGGCTGAGTTGCAGCACTTCGAGGGTTATCCCCGGGTGGTCAACGATCCGACCTTGTTGTCTCGCGTGGGGGAGATTGCTTCGGGCTTGCTGGGGGAAGACCGCGTGCTCACGGCTACGGATGCCACCATGGGTGGCGATGACTTCGGTTTCTACTTGGAAGAAGTGGGCGGCGTGCCGGGTTGTTCCATTCGCCTGGGCGTGGAAAGCAATGCTTCCTTGCACACCGGGGGGTTCGATTTTGGACATGAGGCACTTGCATCGGGTACCCTGTTGTTAATCAACTTAATCGGGAGTTTTTGATGCGGTCTGTTGAGCTTTTTGCGGCCTTGTTGGTGAGTTTTTTTCTCAGCCTGCTTTCGGCCTGTGGTCCGGTCAAGAAGAACCTGACCGTGGACCAGATCCAGGGTGTGGTCAACTCGGTCGAACGCAACCTGCGCCACATGCGCAAGGCCCTCAAAGAAAAGGAAAGCGAGAAGGCCGCCGAGCATTATGACAAGGCTAAGAATCTGATGACCGAGTTCAAAGATGCCCTGGACGGTTATCCGGAGCGAGGGGACCTGGAGCAGCAGGTGGAGGAGGGGGCCGGGGATCTTTGTTACGGACAGGTGAGTCTGGTTTTGCGCGCCTATTTTGTCGCCATCCGCACCAAGGCTCGGGATGAGGCCAAGGAGAAGCTGGATCTGTCCCGGTCTGAATTCGAACGTTGTCAACCCATCATTCGCGAGCGGGATGACTTCATGGCCCTGAAGATGAATATGGACAGCGCGCCGGAATCCTTGGTCGATCTGGACAAGGCCTTGTTCCGACCCAAGCGCTTGGGGCAGATAAAGCAAGTTATTGCAGGGCTGAAGGGTGATTTGGCCAAGTTGCGCGTCGCTATGAAGACCCTCGAGGCCAGTCCGAATCAGCCCACCGTGGCCGCGCAGGTCGACGCTGATATTGGGCGTCTGGGTGAATCCATCAAACTCAAGAAGGCCTACGAAGACGAAGAACTCTGGACGGGTTTTGCTGCCGCCACCCAGGGTGAATTGAATGAAATGAGCTCGCGACGCGAGCAGTTGGTGCGCCGTGGTCGGCTTCTTGTGACCCTGCGCGATGTACAGATGGCCGATGTGGTCTTGAGGGCCGCCCCCATGGAAATGGACCGTTCCAAGGCGGCTTCTAATGTGTCCAAGGCCAAGGAAACCTACGCCGCTTGCGCAGCGCTTGTCGGTGAGCTTTTGGGCCAAGAGAAAGCCTTGGGCAAGTACGTCATCAAGGTCAAGGCCAGCAAGCGCAGACCCGCCTGGCTAAAAAAGCATTGCAAGCGTAGCGTCAGGCTTGCGGAGAAGCTTCAGGCCAAGCTTTTGGGCAAAAAAGTCCCCCGATCCAAAGTAGAGAAAAAGGTACGCAAGGCAGAGAAAAAGCCTGTCGACAAGACGATCGAAAAGAAGAAGAAAAAGAAGAAGAAAAAGAAGAAAACAAAGAAACGCCGTCGTCGGGATGTCCAGCGTTGGTAGGGGTGCTCATCAGGCCTTCTTGCTATCCTCGAAGCGAAATTTGTATTTTCCAACCTGTAACTCATCTCCGGCGTGGACGAAGGTGGCCGAGGTCTTGCGCCCATTGAGCAGAATGCTGGCACCGGCTTGACAGATGAGTCGGTGAATTCCGTGGGCTTCGCTTTTGATGCGGGCATGGAGGCCTTTGATCCGCCATCCCTTCAATCGTAAATCCACGCCGCGGGCTCGGCCGATGGTTAGTTCTGGACCCAAAGGCAGGTGTCGGCCTTCGCCCACCAGCGAAAGGACCGACTGTCCGGCTGCCGGCATCATGAGCATGGTGGCGTCGGGCTGGCTGAT
>JAUVAM010000524.1 GCA_030591745.1 Deltaproteobacteria bacterium | reverse complement strand
TTCCACGAGAGGGTGCCATAAGGACCGGGTTGTGCCGGCGGTTTCTGACGGCACGTTCCGGCCGCACACGAGAGCCCCGAAAGGTTCTCGAGCCGACAGGCGATGAGGTTCTTCCGGGGTGTACGCCGACTGGGCGGATAATCCCATGCCGTTGTGGACGCATCCGGGATGAGCGATGGGCGTACCTCGACCTGTCCCAACGATCCCCCCCCACATTGACCGAGTGGAGGGTCCAAGGTTAGAATGGGGTCTTACTAGAAACTCTAGTGTGGAGGTTAGGCATGCGAGACAAGTTATTGCGTCTGGGCACTTTGGCCTTGGTGGTTTTCTTTGTGGCGGCCTTGCCCGCTTGTTCCAGTTCCAGTGAAGACGACGCGGGCGTGCCCGACTCGGCAACGGAAGACGGTGACGGTGGCGGCGGTGATGTGAATGCCAATCGGGTGCTGGTCTTTGCCGGCGAGATGATCGTGGACGACGAGCTGGCCGGGGCGAGCGTGGCGATTGCCACCAGCCCCGCCGATCAGTTCGCCGTGGCCTACTACAAGGAGCTTTCAACCACCGGGCTTTGCGAGACGCCCATCCAGGGCGGCGATCCGGTGCCCATGCGCATGGACGCCATCCGCTACAGCCTGCTCGACGGCGAGGCCTGGACCACCCCGGAAGAGGTCATCCAACTCGAAACCACCATCCTGCCCGGCATCGATCTGGTCTTCGACGGCGACACGCCGCTCATCTCTTATATGGGCGGCGCAGAAGGCCTGCAGGTTTGCGGCGGCACGGATCTGATGATCGCCCGACCGGCCGGAGCCGGGAGCTGGACTGAAATGGCCGCCGTGGCCCTGAGCAACGAGGCCCCCGAGGGCGACGATTGCCCCAAGGGTCAAGGCATGTGCGACTTCGGCGACGTGGTGGGTCTGTGGCCCAGCATGGACGTGGCTCCGGACGGCACCATCGGCGTAGCCTACCGCGATGTGCACAACGGCTACACGAAAGAAGCCGACGAAAGCTCGGATCTGGAGTGGACCTATGCAGCAGCCGGCGCCACCTCCTGGGCCCATCAGTGGGTCGACCTGGGCCGGGGCAGCGGGCTGTTCAACAGCCTGAAGTTCACCGCAGACAACATGGCGGCCGTGGCCTATTACAACGGCAAGCACGGCATGTTGACTTTCAGCCTACAGGGCGACGAGCGCTTCACCGAAATGCCCCAATGCAGCGTGACCGCGGACTGTCCGGAACACATGGTCTGCGAGTCGCTCTGGTGCTGGGTCGACATCTACGGCCCGGCCAGCCTGCCGGCGAAATCCTTTTCCCTGGCCATCGGCTTAGACGGTCGCTTCCTCGTGGCCTATTACAACGTAGACCAGGGCCGGCTGATGATCGCCCACTCCATGGACGGTCTGCAATGGACGAAGGGCAGCGTGGACACCGACGGCAACACGGGACGCAACCCGGTCATCGTCGTCGACCCGATTTCGGGCCAGCCCGGCATCGCCTACCAACGTTGCTCGGACGGCTCGACGGCCTGTGATCGCAACGACGACGGCGTCAGGTATGCCTACTTCACCGGCAGCTACCCCGACGAACTGACCTCCCGGGCGGACTGGGAAAAAGTCGTCATCTCCGACAAGGGCTTAGGCAGCGACGGTATCAAGTTGGACGCGGCCGTGCTGCCGGACGGCACGGTGGGCATCGCCTACAGCTACAGCTACTTTGACTCCGCCGCAAACGAAGGCAAGCTACTGGTCATGTTCCGCAAGGGGACATGGGAAGACGAATAGGAGAAACCAGCATGAAACAAGCAACATGGATTTTCAGCACGATGCTCCTGCTTTCAGGCTTTACCCTGGGATGCGGGGGAGACGAAAAGGGCCTGGACGGCAGTCAATGTGAACTCGTCGACTGCTCCTTCGACACGCTGACATGCCAATTGTATGCCCCGCCGAACGAGGCCATCAAGATCATGTACAAGCGCACGCTGGAAGATGGCGGCACTGAGTTTGCGGCTATCATCATCATCGATCTGGATGGCGTTGAGCAAATCAGCGGTTATGAGTTTGAAGGAGAAGAATTCAACGAACGAGTCATCATCTACCGCACAGTCGACAATGCCTGGGGCGATTTCGATGGTAACGGCTGTGAGTTTAAAAGCGGCAATGAAGCCGGGGATACGCTTGAGGGGAAGTGCAGTTTCGCATTTGAAAACGGCCGATTCGCCACCGCCAACTTCAAATGCACGCTGGAAGCCACCGACGATCTGTAGTTTTGCCTTTTGGCTATTCGGAACTGTCGTGATTCAGACTGCAGCCCGGATCCTGACCCATCAAGGGCTCGAACACCGACTCCACACATTCGGCGCAGTCGTAACATTGCGCGTCCACTGAGCGGGTGCAGACCGATTCGAGGGCCTGGCCGCACATGAACAAGGGTAAAGAGGGCATGGCGCTGTCGTTGCTCATGATGTTGATGATGCCGTGAAATTCGCCCACGTCCGGCGGCAGGAAGTAAACCCGCAACAAAACGCTGTCTTCAGGGCCCACGATGATGGGATCGCCGGGCTTGCTCCAGACCAGATCGGTGAAAACACAGGCGCCCGCGTCCCCTTCCAGGGTGGTCTGGCTCACGTAAACCTCTAGATCTCCGCTGCCACTGTTGGAAAAGGAAAAATCCGTAAAGTGAGGCGTGCGGCAGGAACCACCCACACACTTTTCACCGGCGGCGCAGTCGCCGTGCGCACTGCAGTCGGCGTGACACCAGCCGTGATCGCAGCTTTCACCCGCGGCGCAATTGTTGTCGGCGGCGCATTCGCGGCAAAAACCCTGACTCAGGTACTCGGGGTCTTCCGCGTCCCAGCAAAACTGATCACCCATGGTGCAAGTACCCAAAGGATCCAAGTTGCAACGCTCTTCATCTTCGCCACTCACGCTGAAGTTACACAGGTTGCGCACGTTGACGTCGTCCACCTCGATAACGGGGCCTGAGCTGCCGCAAGCGATGGACATAAACAACAGGGCCGACAAGCCCAGGGTCAAAAAAGCGATTTTCCACGCATGAATCCGCATATCCTTAGCCTCCATGGTTCTTCTTATCTGTTGTGTGCGACTTATCTATTGAGTGCGGCGATTCTCGCCGCTAAAGACCTCTTTTGTCAACACGCCTTATTTCCGGCCGGGCCTTTCCAGCCCATGCTTGTCCAGCAAGGAGTAAAGATACTTGCGATCGATACCCGCCTCCCGAGCCGCCCCGCTCACCCCGCCCTCGGAACGCCGGAGTAAGCGCTCCAGGTACTCGCGCTCAAAGACATCCAAAAGCTGCTCCTTGGCTTCCTTGAAGGGCAGGTCATAGTCGGGCCGCAAGCCGCCTTGCATCGCCGCGCCAGTCGTACCCGCATCAGCGAATCCCCCAAAAAGCCCGTCTCCCTGCAAGGCGCGGGAGCGATCCACCGCATTGCGCAACTCGCGCACATTGCCCGGCCAGGCATGACTCAACCAGCGTTGACGGTTGCTCTCCTCCAGCTCATCGAAGGCGGGTCCTGACTCACCCGTGAAGTGATCGTAAAGTAGACCGATATCCTCCGGTCGCTCACGCAGGTCGGGCAGCCGAATACTCACCACGCTGAGCCGATAGTAAAGGTCCTCCCGGAAGCGCCCCGCGGCCACCTCCACAACCAGGTCCTTTTTGGATGCGCCCACCACCCGCGCGTCAAAGGGTAATGCCTTGGTGGAGCCCAAACGCACGAAGACCCGCTCTTCGATGGC
>JAUVAM010000358.1 GCA_030591745.1 Deltaproteobacteria bacterium | reverse complement strand
AGGGCTGGAGAGATCAGATCCTCTTCCACATGCTGCAGCTCCTGCATATCCAAGCCACAGCGCTCGGCCAACTGCTCGAGGCTCAGACAGGCCCCCTCGCGTAAGCGCTTGATCCGCTCACCCACATGCAGCCCGTCATCCAATTCGTCTTTTTCGTGATCCCCCACGATAACGCCTTAGGCCTCGGCCTTTTTCTTGAAAGAGCCCATCAATTCAGGCAATTCGCGCTCTACCATCACTTTGATGACGGATTTAGGTACGAGCATGCCGAATTTTATCTCAGCGGAATAGACAGCCCGGGTTTTGCCCTCTCCCATTTCTTCGAGAGTCCAGCTCCCCTTGTTTTCCGACATCATTTGGCCCCGGATGAAGGTCCACTCCATTTTGTTGGGCGTGGGCCATTTGTATCGAAGCGTGTACTTAACGGTTTTGCCCATCTTCTTGACCGAATGCTCAACCACGGCTTCGTTGTCTGTGCGACTTTCAACACGAACGTCGGTCATGCCCAGTCCGTCCAAAAATCCGGGATAGGCCTCAAAATCGGTGAGGACCTTCAGGAAATCGGCGGGCGAGGCATTGACTTCGATGGTGCGAGTGGCAGCGGACATGGTTTTCCCCTTCTTGGCTTGGCTCTAAGGGCTATTGAATTTCGACGAACTCTATCCCCTGCTTGATTCATTTGCAAGACGCAGCGCATCCAAGACTTCCTTGGCCTGGTAAGAACTGCGCACCAGGGGGCCCGCCACTACGTGAAGCCCCAAGGAATCTCCCAAAGATCGCCAGGAGGAAAAGGCCGATTCCGGCACCCGTCGTTGTACGACGCACTGTGCTTTGCTCGGCTGCAAGTACTGCCCGATGGTGACCACTTGGCAGCCCGCGTCAACCAATTGCCGCAGCAGCTCGTCGACCTCACCGTCTTTTTCTCCTAAACCCACCATCAAGCCGGATTTGACCACCGCATCCGAGGTCTCGGCCGCCTGCTGAAGCAGGGACAGGGAACGTGTCAGGCTGGCGCCGGGTCTGACTTGGTCCACCAAGCGGGCCACCGTTTCCACGTTGTGATTGAGCACTTCCGGATTTTCGAGCAATACAGTCGTCAGACTCTCTTTGCGGCCGGCGAAGTCGGGCACCAAGACCTCGACCGTTGTTTCGGGCCGCCGATGCTTGATCTCCCGGATGCAGGCGGCGAACATGGCCGCGCCGCCATCGGGCAAATCATCCCGAGTCACCGAAGTGATGACGGTGTGGGCCAGATCCAATTCCACCACCGCCTCAGCCAATCTCCGGGCTTCATCTGAGTCCGGCGCCTCCGGAGGCTGTCCTTTTTCGATGGCGCAAAAACGACACGACCGAGTGCAGATTTCCCCCATGATCAGGAAGGTGGCCGTCTGAGCGCCGAAACATTCGCAGATGTTTGGGCAACGGGCTTCCTCGCAGACCGTGAGCAGGCCCGCGCGCCGAAGGCGAACTTTCACTTCATGGCGCTGGGAGGGCCTGCCGGGCATCTTGGGGCGCAGGCCGTCGATCATTCATCAAAACCTTGTATGCGTTCTCCGCAATTGCGGCAGCGCGATGTGGTGGATGGAACGGCGCAACTCGGACAAAGGCGAGAGACGAGCGCGTCATCGTCGATCTCTTCCCGAAAGATCTCGAGCATGATGCCGCAGCCTGCACAAATGCGACCTTTCGCCTGCTCATGCCCGCAGCGGTGGCACTTGTTGATTCGCATCTTGACACCTTTTTGAGCGTTGGCTCGGTCAGTCTTCTCCTCATCGTCGAGGAGAAGGCGAGTCATCATACGCCCGCATCGCTCACAGAATTTTGCCACGGCTTGCTCAAAGCCACATTGCTCGCATTTCATGTTCCACCTAACCTTTCAACCGACCTCGGCCAGTTGCAATCGTTCACCCCAGCGTGACCGAATGGCCCTTGCCAGTCCCAGGCTCTCCTTCATGCGTAACCCGGGATCTTGCTCGATCCATTCGAAAGCCGCTTGGCGGGCTTTTGTCAACAATTCTTCGTCGCGTAGAAGATGCGCAAAATGGAAGACCGGCATCCCGGATTGCCGGGTGCCCAAGAATTCCCCGGGTCCTCGAATGGCCAAATCTTCTTCGGCGATTTCGAAACCATCCTGACTGCGCTCCATGACGCGCAAGCGAGCCCGGGCATCCTCGCTGCCTGGCGTGTGCGCGACCAAATAGCAGATCCCTGGGCGACCGCCTCGTCCGACCCGACCGCGCAGTTGATGCAATTGGCTCAAACCGAATCTCTCAGCGTGTTCGATGACGATGATGCTGGCCGCGGTCACGTCCACGCCCACCTCGACAACGGTCGTTGAGACCAGGACCTGTATGCGACCGGCTGCGAAGTCGGCCATGACCTGTTCTTTCTCGTCCGCGGCCAGGCGTCCATGAAGCAATCCCACCGCCAGTTCAGAAAAGACTCCCTTTTTCAATCTCTGGTGCATGTTGCTGGCGTCCAACAAGGCCAGCTTGTCGCTTTCTTCGACCAGGGGATAGATGAGGTAGGCTTGCCCACCCGCCTCCACCTCAAAGCGCACATGCTGGTAGGCCTGCCCCGCCTTGCTGCCTCGCAGAATCGTGGTCTTTATCTCGGAGCGACCCGGCGGCATTTCGTCCAAAATGCTCAGGTCCAAATCTCCATACAAAGTCATGGACAGGGTGCGCGGGATGGGGGTGGCGGTCATGACCAAGACATGGGGCACAGGCCCCTTGGACCGCAAGCGAGCACGCTGTAAGACACCGAATCGATGCTGCTCGTCGATGATACACAAGGCGAGCCTGGAGAACTTTACATTTTCTTCCAGCAAGGCCTGGGTGCCCACGACCAGTTGAGCCTTGCCGGATGCGATTTCTTCCAAGACTTGCCGACGCTCGACTCCTTTGACCGCGGAAGACAGATACACACAGCGCATCGGCGGCCGACTTTTGGCCAGGCGCGCCTGCAAACGACGATAATGCTGTTCGGCCAGCACTTCGGTGGGGGCCATGAAAGCGGCTTGGGCTCCTGAGCGAATCACCGAAATGGCGGCCAGTACGCCGATGGCTGTTTTGCCTGAGCCCACATCCCCATGCAAAAGGCGATTCATGGGTTTGTCGCTCGCCAAATCCCCGGCAATTTCTCCGAGGACTCTTTCCTGCGCGGTGGTCAGGTCAAAGCCGAACAAAGACTTGGCTTCTTCTCGCAGGCTCAAAGGTGCGGGACAGCTGGTCGCCTGGGTATTTTTGCTTAGCTGGCGTCTCAGGGCCAAGGCGGTCTGCAAGACGAAAAACTCTTCAAAAATGAGTCTTCGCTGTGCGGGCGAACGCATGGCGTTGAGCTCTTCAACATCTTGGCCTGGCTGCGGCCTGTGGACCTGGAGCAAGGCCTGGGCCACCGGCATCAGGCTGTGGGCCTTTCGCACTTGTTCAGGCAAGAGTTCCGGCGCCGAGGCTACATACTTTTCGACGACACGCTGCATGATCCGGCGCAAGCTCTTGGCGTAGATGCCATCGATCTCCGGATATACGGGGAGCAAGCGCAGAGGCTCCTCTTGGTCCTGCTTTTCCGAGCGAACGAGCATATCGATTTCAGGATGGACAATTTGGCGCTGAGCTTTGTAGATCTCCACCTTGCCGACCACCTGAACCGATTGTCCTTCCTCGAATTTTTTGGCAAAAGAAGCCGCGTGGAAGTTAAACCAGCGGGCCAAAATTCGACCACTGTCATCACCCAACATGATTTCGAATATGCGTCGTCGAGGGCCTGCTCGCCGAAAAACGATCTTGATGATTTCCGCCTGAAAGGAGGCCAACTCGCCCACTTGCAAGTCGGCGATGCGGTTCACCGGACGCCGGTCCTCGTATCGTCTGGGCAGAAAAAACAGCGCATCACCCACTGTTTCGATGCCCCGAGAGGCGAAGCGTTCGGCCAGTTTGGGTCCGACACCCTTGACGAACTGGATGGAATCGTCGAGCGTATTCTTTGCGCCCATGTCATCGCCGGCGTGAGCGTTTTTCAATCTTTTTCAGTAGAGCCTGGGCCCGCTCCAGGTCATTGGCCAGAGACAAGGCGTTGTATTCCGCCGTGGCCTTTCCGATCATGCCAAGCCCCACGTATGCCTGGCCCAGGAAAAAGTGAGCCTCGTTGTTTTGGTAGTCTTTCTGGACCACCCGCTCTAAGAGCTTGACTGCTCGCTTGTACTTGCGCTTGTTAACATACATGCGCCCCAGCAGCACACGACAGCCGAGGCAGTCGGGGGCGATCTTGAGGGCCTTTTCCAGGGTGCGCCTGGCACCACGTCGCTGCTTGCGATCAAGCTGCATGCGCGCCAGATGAATGTAGCCATCCAGGTACTTGGTGTCGCTACGCACGGCGCGCAGATAAGCGTCGAAGGCCTTGTCCCGCATCAGGTTGCGTTCGTATATGTGTCCCAAGAGCACATAGGCTCGGCCCAGCTTGCGGTTGTAGCGCAAAGCCGAATGCAAGGAGACCACGGCTTTCTCATATTGACGTTGCTGGTATTGGGCTTGCCCAAGATAAAACAAGGCCCATGCGTTGTCGCGGTCTAAGCGCACGGCTTTTGCCAAGGTGGCCGAGGCCTTGTCAGGCCTTTTGGCCAAGAGGTAGGTGCGACCGATCTGTACCAGGGCGTCCACATTGGAGCGATCAGAGGCCACCGCCAAGGTGTATGCCTTCAGGGCCTTTTTGAGCTTTCCATCAGAAAACAGGATGTCGCCCCGTTTCAGATGGGCTTGGCTGTACCGTGGACGCAGGCGGATGGCCGTCGAAAAGCGCTTCATGGCTTCCTTGTTTTCTTTTCGACGAAGGTGGATCAATCCCTGTAAGAACTGGATGTCGGCATTGCCCGGTTCAAGCTTTGCGGCCCGGGCAAGAGACTGCAAGGCCGTGCTTTCCACGCCTTTGGCCAGGTAGGCCTTGGCCATGCCCACATAGGCGCCCGCCGTGCCGGGGACTTTCTCCAAAGCTTGTTCAAAGGCCTTCAGCGCCATGTCATTGCGCTTGAGTTTGAGGTTGAGATCCCCCGCCCGCATGACCGCCTGGTTGGTGTCGGTTTCGTGCTTGTCGGCCTGAACGTATAATTTCATGGCCTCGGCGT
>JAUVAM010000458.1 GCA_030591745.1 Deltaproteobacteria bacterium | reverse complement strand
TCCAATCGATGAGCACGCCGCCCAGATCAAAAACGATGACATCCACCAGTGTCAGCCCTCATCATTCCGCCGGCTTTTCTTCCAGCCAGTCGCACAAGCCGATCCACTCTCGCTCAATGTCCACCCGATTCATTCCCTGATACGCTTCAATGCCATCAGGCAAAACCGCGTCCAATCCCTGCTCCTGAAAGATCTTGCACTGCTGGCGCCGGATCTCTATCGACTCGCACATCACCTTCACATGGTCGAGGCCAAGCGTCTCGCCCTGGCCTTCGAATTCAGGAATCAGCCTCTTGTAAGCCCCTAAGGCCTTCGTGCTTTGTCCCGCCTTCAACAAATCGCAGACCTCCAACATGGGCTTGTATGGATTGCCGCCCTGCTGGTAAAGATCTTCAAAATCCCTCTGCATCGCTGAAGCTGGCGGCAACAAGCATAGAACGAAAGCCGCTGTCGCCATCCCCCCGCCGGTCAAGCCCTGCAAAAGCGCCAGCCACGTGCGCGAACTGCGCCGGAGCAGCGCCGGGTTAAAAACAAAGCCCACCAGCGCGCCCGAGCCGAAACCCACCAGATGAGCCGCATTGTCCGCCCCGATGAGAAAACCGAAAATCACGGTGTAGACCACCCACTTCATCATCAGGTTGCGTATGGCGCGGCCCTGGGTCGTGCCATCGCGATGACCCCAGCCCGCGGCCATGCCGCAGAGACCCATGATGGCCCCCGAGGCGCCGATGCCCACCCCGCCCACGTGAAATAAGCTGGACCCGAAGGAAGCCAGCACGCCTGTCAGCATGAAAAATAAAATCATGCGCCCGCGACCGAAAACCTCCTCGACGGCAGGCCCGATCTGGCTCAAGGCGAAGAGATTGAACCCCAGATGCCATAAACCCGCATGCAAAAAAATGCCGGTGGCCAAACGCCACCATTCACCCTGAAACACAGCCTGATGACTGTGCCCACCAAAACGAAACAGGGTATCCACCCTGAAAGACCAAAATGAGTCTGGGCCACCTTCCGCCAAAACCATGCGACCGAAGACAAGCACCATGGCCAGGCCCAGAAGGCTGCTCACGCTCAAGACTTCCGGCAGACCCAGGCCGATGCGCTGAAGCCGATTAAACAGACGACCGCCCAGACGACCGCCGCAGGCAGAACATCGTTTTTCCGAGCGATCGTTGACACGACCGCAACGACCACAAACCTTGTGTTCGTATGAAATGTGCTCGACCCGCTCGCGGGCCCGTTGACCGGAGTCACGCGATCGCTGGCGCATGCGCTCCAGTTTCCAGCGCACCCGCACTTGATTGAAACCCAGCCATCCCGCCAAGCGGCTCAGCCTGTCGATCCAGTCACTGTCGTCGTTGCGATCCGGGGGCATGGTTGCGGTGATGGGCTATGCCGTCCAGCCCGCTCGGGCTTTCTGACCGACCGCGCGACCCGCGGCAAAGGCCTGCTGGTTGGCTTCGATGAAGCGCTTGGGTACGCTTTCCTCGATGACCTGCTGCAAAAGGGACACTTCGAAGGGCAGATCAACACAAGCCGACAAGACCCCAAGCAACACGGTATTGAGAGCCTGTGCCGAACCGGCGTCTTGGGCCATGCGGCCGGCATCCAGCTCCACAACCCGAGTCGCATGCTCCCTCACCCGAACCATCAAGGCCTCAACCTCCGGGTAGTTTTCATTCTTCAAAGAAATGGATGGAGGCACGATGGACTTCGTGTTGACGATCACGAGGGTATCAGGACCTGCTCTCCCCAGGGCCCGAACGGTTTCCACGGGCTCAAAACCCAAGAGCACATCCGCGCCCCGGTCCTTGATGATGGGGCCGTGCCCCTTCTCCCCGATACGAACCGTACTCTCCACGACACCACCACGCTGGGCCATGCCGTGGATCTCCCCCACCAGGACCTTTTGACCCGCCCGGGCGGCCGCCTCGCCGAGGATACGCGAAGCCGTCAACGAGCCTTGACCACCCACACCTGCCAGAAGAACATCGAGCTTGGCCATCAGAACACCTCCATGCCCACCGGGTGGATGGCGTGATTGGGGCAAAGCTGTGCGCAGAGACCACAGCCGATGCAGAGCACCTCATCGATATAGACCTTGCCATCCTGCTTGTAGATGGCCGGGCAGCCAAAGTTGTCGATGCAGTTATCGCAGCGACCGCAAAGCTGACAACTCAAGCAACGGTCCGCCTCTTTTAAAACCTGCGCCTCCTCCGTGTAGCCCGGACCCTCCTGCTCAAAATCAACAACTCGAGCCTCGACCTCCCGCAGGGCCGCAGCCACCCGGGCCTGGGCGGGCACATCTGGCGGATGATATTGATCCTCTGCCTGCAAGACATCCAAAGAACGAAGGTCCAAGGGCTCGACATCATCACCACGCAGGGCCCGATCCACACCATAGGCGGCCTTGCGACCCGAGGCGATGGCGGCGATGACGGTCTGAGGTCCGGTGGCCAAATCACCCGCCACGAAAACCTTGGCGTGACTGCTGGCACCTGTCTCGGGATCGCAGATCACTTCGCCTCGATTGCGACGTTTGAGCTCGATATCGCCATCCAACAAGGAGTCTTCCACCGCCTGACCCACAGCCAAAATGGCCATATCGCAAGGACGTTCGAAATCCGATCCATCCACGGGCACCGGTCGTCGGCGACCGCTTTTGTCGGGTTCGCCCAGGCTGGTCTGGACACAGCTGGCACCTCGAAGCTTGCCGGAATCCACCAACCAACGCGTGGGTACGGCCTGCAAAGTAAAAACCACGCCTTCGGCCTTGGCCGCTTCGATCTCGCCCGAAGCCGCGGGCATCTCCTCGGCCGACCGGCGATACAAAAGCTCGACCGATTCGCAACCCAGGCGCCGTGCCGTGCGGGCCGCGTCGATGGCGGCGTCACCCCCGCCGATGACCAACACCCGTTTGCCCACGCTGCGATCCTTATCCAAATTCACCCTCTTCAAGAAATGCAGTGCGTCCTCCACGCCATCGGCATCCTCGCCCTCCAAATCCATACCCAGGCCTTTCCAGGCCCCCGCGGCCAGGCAGACCGCCTCAAAGCCATCCCGATCCAAAAGATCTTGCACCCGGCCTTCTCGCCCCAGGGCCCACCCGGTTTTCATGTGGATACCCAGAGAAAGCAAACCGTCGATCTCGGTCTCCAACAGATCCCGCGGCATGCGATATGCCGGGATGCCCAGACGCAGCATGCCGCCCGTTGTGGCTTCCTTTTCGAACAGCGTCACGTCGTAGCCACGACGCCTGAGCTCATAAGCCGCGGTCAAACCGGCCGGCCCGGCCCCTACCACGGCCACCTTGCGACCATGCTCTTCGATGGCATCCCGCAGTTTTTTCAGCCAGTCCTTGTGATGCTGCGCGCTCTCCCGCTCCGCTACGAAGCGCTTAATGCCATTGATGGACACAGCTTCGTCATATTCCGCACGGATGCAAGCCGTCTCACAGGGATGATGGCAAACTCGACCCAGGGCCACAGGCAGAGGCACGGCCTCCCTGATCAAATCCAAGGCCTCGTCATACCGCCCAGCCCGCGCCAACCCAATGTAACCAAAAGCGCAAATATTGGCAGGACAGGCCAAGGTACAAGGCGCCACTTCCATCTTGCGCGCCTGACCGCGAGCCACACCGTCAGCCTCCAACTCATTGGCCAGAATACTCACGCGCGCCCTGAGAATGTGGTCCTCTTTGATGACCGGAACACCGCAGGACTTATGATCCGCGTGACTGCCGCAAATCTTGCAGCGCTCTTGATCCACCGTATAGACCAGCGGTTCTTCTTTCTTGCGCACAAGGCGGCGTTCGTAAAGCGGACAGGCATGCCGGCTGATGATGACCCGCACACCCTTGCGCTGGTATGCACCGCGCACCACCTGCATGGCTCGTTTTAGATCGTTGGGATCCACCACTTCCACATCTTCAACACCCAGGCCCCGCACCGCCCGCTCCAAATCTAAAATGGAGGCACCCGGCGTCTTGCAATCGGTGCCGGGGTTGGGCTGGTGTCCGGTCATGGCCGTGATGGAATTATCCAGGATGACCAACATGAGATCATGGCCATTGTGCACGGCATTGGCCAAGCCGGTCAGGCCACTGTGAAAAAAAGTCGAATCGCCGATGAAGGCAACAATTTTCTGCGGATTGCGGATGGAAGCACCCAGGGCCTGGGTGATGCTGGAGCCCATGCACAAGAAGCTATCCACCGTGCTCATGGGCGGCATCAGCC
>JAUVAM010000595.1 GCA_030591745.1 Deltaproteobacteria bacterium | reverse complement strand
TCCCTGTCCGTGGATCTGGGTGAGCCGGGTCGACAAATGGCTTTGACCACCATGGCCGACGCGCGCATCGAGGATGGTGGCCGGCGCGTGACCATGCGCCGCAGCGGCTATACCCCCCGATCTGACTTCATGCTGGAGGCCAAGTTGGACGACGAACCCGAGGCCCTTCGTGTTTATCGGGTGCCCGCGGGTCGGGATGCGGCGGACTACTTGATGGTGCGCTACACCCCGGATTTCGATTTTCAGAAGGTGGGCGAACTCAAAGGCGAAGTGGTGTTGGTGGTCGACACCTCGGCCGCGGGTGATGCCACGAGCCGAGGCATGCAGGCCGCAGCGGCCGAGGCCATCCTGCGCGCCATGTCCAAGAGTGACCGTTTTGCCCTGATGAGCTTGGACGTCCACCCCAAGGTGCTATACCCGGCCAAGGGACTGGCCGAAGCCAGTGAGGAAGAGATAGGCAAAGCCTTGGAGAAGCTGGCCGAGCATGGGGGTGGCGGGGCCACCGATTTGGCTTCGTTTTTCAATGTGGCCCTGTCCCGATTGCATGGGGCCGAACAGCCCGCTCTGATCTATCTGGGTGATGGCATCGCCACCTCTGGCGAAATGCGCAGTGAGCAGCTCGTGGAGCGATTGAGGCGGGCTTTGTCGACTTCTCGGGCCCGGCTTTTCACCGTGGGCGTGGGCCCCCATGCGCGGCGAGGTTTGCTGGGTATGTTGGCTCGTGCTGGTGGTGGCGAGTCCTTCTTCGTTGGGCGGACCGAAGAAATCACCGAACGGGCATTGACCCTGGTGGCCGCTCTCAAGACCCCCACCTTGACTGAGTTGGTGATCGATTTGGGCGCGGGACTTGACGAGGTCTTCAGCAATGTGAACGGCAAGGTCGAAAATGGCGAACAGGTCATCGTTCTGGCCCGCAGTCACCACGATTTGCCGGGCAGCATCACGGTACGAGGTCGCCTGGGCGGCAAATCGGTCGAACGGGAATACTCCACGAGCAGGTCAAAGTCCGTGGTGGCGGCTTTCGTGCCGCGATTGTGGGCGGCCGAGTACCTGCGTCGTCTCATGGGCTCTTCCGAGGACCCGGAGTTGCTCCGCGGCAAGATCATGCAGCTGGGCGTGGCCTATGGGCTGATGACGCCCTATACCTCCATTTTGGCCTTGGAGAGCGAGCAGGCATTCCAGCAGCAGGGTATTCAGCGACGGCATCGTCCCCTGCGCGGTGTGCGCTTGACCGGTCTGGACTCTGTCGAGGAGAGCAAGTTGCTACGGGCTTTGGGGGTCGTCACCGTGCCCATGGGCCTGGGGTGCACGAAGTACGCTGAAGAGGCGCCGGCTTCCTTGGCCGGGCAAGAGCAAAAGAAGGATCAGGGATACCGGCAAGAAGCCTTGGCCGGATTTGAAACGGCCCCCGGCGGGGCCAGGCCGCCTGCGCCCGAGGGCAAGGCCATGACGACCGCACGAAAGACCAAGGCCAGGCGCATGCCCCAACCCAGCCCCGTGGTGGCCCAAAAGAAGCGACTGGAGACCTTTGGTGATAGGGCGAAAATGAGTGGCGGAATGGACGACGAGTCCATCGCTTCGATTGGTGGCAAGGGCGGAGCGATGGCAATGCCCAAATCCGCAAAGCGTCCCCGACGAAGGCAGTCTGCTCGCCAGTTGGCTCAGATTTGCTCCGATGCGTCCAGGCGCTCCTTGCGCGAGCGGGTGATCCTCTGGCGCAAGCGTTTGCGTACCGCCAAATCCGCACCGGAACTCATCAATCGCTACCAGGCGGCAAGGCAGGCTTGCGAAGTGCCTGACTGGCGCAGCGAGGCCACTTTCTTGCGTGTCATGCAACCCTTTGTTCGGGACGAGGGCAGCGCGGTTTTTGTCTTGCGGTTTTTTTCCGGGCAACCGGATGTACAGCGTTACCTGGCTCGCTTGATTTTGCGCCGCGCCGTGGACAAGAACGTGATTTCGGCGGTCGAGAGGGTGCTGTTTATGGGTCGGGTGAACTGGGCCCAGGTGGACATCGAGCTTAGCGAGCTGCCCGAACTCCCTGCCCGCATTGCTCGTCTACGGGAAGTCATGGCTTTGGCGCCCAACGATCCCAACGGCATCCTGCGTCTGGTTCATCTTTTGGCCAAGGCCGGCCAGGTGGACGAAGCTCTGATTCAGGGCCGCAGGCTTCGGGATTCGGGCTTGGCCACCCCCTTCCTCGCCCGTGAGTTGGGCGACTTGTTGGCCAGTCAGAAATTGGCCGACGAAGCGGTGCGTACCTATTCGGAAATCGTCGAGTTTGATCCGGCCTCGGCTCCTTCCCGCCGTTTGTTGGGCGATATTTACCTGGCCCACGGTTGGTATGATCCGGCGTATCGGCAGTTCAAGAGCCTGGTGGAAAAGGCACCAGGGGAAGCTTTGAATACCTTACGTTTGGCCGCCGCCGCCGCCGGCTCCGGGCGAGTTGACGAGGCTCTGCGCTTGGAACGGCAAGTGGCCCGTGCCCCGGGACGACCTGGGCCGGACGATCCGCGTCGCTTCGCCAAGCTGTGGTCGGCCGCGCGCTTGGCTCGCATGCTGGACAAACCGCCGGAAGGCTCGGGCAAACCGGAAAAGCTCAAAAAGAGCATGCAGAGCAAATTGAAGGAGTTGCAGCTCTTGCGCGGGCAGGGGACTTTGGTCCTTCTGACCTGGGAAGATCTGTCCGCCAATCTGCGCTTGAGCACCGTCCGCGGCGGAAAAGAAGTCGCCATGGGGGAGGCCATCAATGCCTCCGTCACCGGATTGAGCGCGGCTATTTTGTCCTCGGCCGACCTGGATAACTTGGATTTGCAGGCCAGGTTAGCCTCCTTGCCCCGCAGGCTGCCCTTGAAAATCACCCGCCACGACCTGAGCTGGGACGGCAAACAGTTCGCGGTCAAGGTGACCGAGCACGTCTTAGTCCCCGGTGCCGCCAGCGTGAATCTCTAAATTTTCCAGGGTCTTTCCCCAAATGCCCCATCCGGGTTAGGATGGGGCATGAAAAGAACAAAACAAATCCTCTGGGTGGCCTTGTTGGCCTTGTTTCTGATGCCCACCGCATGCACCTTCGAGCCCGAGCTCGACTTGGACCGTTACGAAATATGTAACGACGACGGAAGCTGCGACGAGACAGCTTGCACCTGTCTGGAAAAGTGGTGGGTCTGC
>JAUVAM010000375.1 GCA_030591745.1 Deltaproteobacteria bacterium | reverse complement strand
GGGTCGGGGATGTTCTCTGCACGGGCAAGAAAGGGCGGCTGAAAGTACTCATGTCCGATGACAGCGTCATCGCCCTGGGCAGCAAGAGCCGTTTGGTCTTGGAGGCGCATCGCTTTGCGGCCAAGACCCAACAACGCTCCACTTCCCTTCGTTTGATCCGGGGGCGGGTGCGGGCTCTGGTGCACAAGCTGGTGGCCGACAAGAAGCCGGATTTTGAGGTGCGCACCCGCACGGCCGTGGCCGGGGTGCGGGGTACCGAGTTTTTAATCGTGGCAGACGAAGACGGCGCGCAAGTCCGTCTGGTGACGTTTTCCGGCTCGGTGAGCTGGGCCTCGGGCCAGGCCGAGCCGGTGTTGGTGGCCGCGGGTCAAGGCTGCGACCTGGGCGAGCAAGGAAAAATCGGTGAGGTCGAGGCAGTCGCTGCCGTCGATCTGAAGGCCCTGCGGCAGAGCACCGACGCGGAGAGCAAAACCCAGGCCTTGGCCTGGAACCTGCCCATGGACAAGGTGGGCGACCCTCTTGGTCCTGTGCAGGACCAGGGCGAGTTGGATCAAGAACCCCTGTCGGATACCAGGCAGGCAGATGGTCCCCTCCTCGGGGAAGATCAGACCTTCGGGGGAAACATTTTGACAGAGACCGGCGGTCAAGGCGACGTCGAAATTTCTGGAAATTGGGACCAGCCTCCGGCTGCTGAGCGAAGCAACAATTTCCAACTGACCATCAGGTTGCTGCCATGAAGAACTCAAGACTCTTGTGCTTACCGCTGCTCGGCATGCTTTTTCTCGGGGCTTGTTATCCCGAAAGCGAGAAGGGGCCTGACCTGCGGCTGGAAATGGATTTGGGCAGCTTGGGTTTGGGTTTGGACGCGACGGACCTTCAAGCCTGGATAAACTGGCATGACCTGGACATGGCTCAATTTGATATGAACATGGATGGTAATTTTTTCTTGAGCCTGGGACTGGTTGATGCAGATGGCGGCACCCGGGATTTCACGGGATTTGAGATCAGCTATTCGTCACAGGACGGATCGAGCTTTGTTCTGGAACTGGGCCTGGAAGACTGCAGCGATTGTCATTTCGAGGCCTTGCTGTATTGGGCATCGATTGGTGCTGGTTTTGTTTGTGCTCAGGGCAGAAGTCTGGACTTTAGCTTCCCTGATAAGGGCAGCCTGGATTTTTCTATTCATTATCTGGCCCAGGGCCAGATCTCGGTCACGACGGACACGGAGCGACCTGGGCGCATGGCACTCTTTGATTCTGAGTTGTTCCTGCGCTTGCCGATGGTGGAGCTTACGCCCCTGGCCGCCGCGCCGGGCTCTCGGGCTTTGTTTGAGCAGGTGCCCGTGGGGCGGGATTTTGATTTGCAGTGGGATGCCGGGGATGGTCAGGGTTGGACAACAATTCAGACGATTCAAGTCGGGCAGGCGGGAGAGGTTGTTCCGGTAAATCTGCCCTAGATTAATCGGTGATACCCGTCACCGCCCAGAGACCCTTTCCTTGAGCAGCTAAGATCATCACAAACCCAGGTCGGTTTTCGAACTCCACCACGGCGAATTTGCAGCGCTTGAGCTTGAGGTGGGCAAATTTTTTCGGCGGGGTGCCGAAGCGCTTTTCCGCGGCTGCATAGTCCACGATGCTCAGGCGCCCCTGATCTTCTTGCGGCATCTCTCGTTTGATGTTGGGCATGATTTTTTTCCAGGTGGCTTCGATTTCTTCGGCTCCTTTTGCCTGCACCCCGTCGAAGGTGAAGGGATCAGTGCCTGTGCGCGCAAGCTCCGCGGCCTTGCCCGAAAGCAGCGCCTGTAAAAATAGCTGCGCCGCCTGATCCGCGGCCACCTTGTCCGGGTCGATTTTCTCCGTGGGTTTTTCGGGTATCTGGATGCCCGGGGCGTCGACCGGCGTCAGGGTGGGCTGGGCCTGCTGGGCCAGGATGGAGATCACAAGTGACAGGAACAGGTGCATAAGGGACCTCTTCAGGCAGGCAGCAGGCCTGCGGCGCGCAGGTTGTTCACCAGGCGCGTGTGGGGATCGAGCTCGGGGAGATTGACGGTTTGGCCGCAAATCCGTTCTTGCAGGTTCACGTAGGTTTGGGCCAGGCTCAAGCGGATGGCCTCGTCCAATACCGGGGCCGGTCCATGACCATCGAAGTCTCTTTCCAGCAGCCACTGGCGCAGGTTTTCCTTGTCGAGCATGCGCTGGGCCTGTCCCGCGGCCATGCGCTCGGAAAAGCCCTCGGCCTCCCAATAGCGACTGGAGTCGGGCGTGTGGATTTCGTCCATGACCATCAGGCGGTCACCGGCTAAGCCGAACTCATACTTGGTGTCCACCAGGATCAGGCCTCGTTTCGCGGCCATGGCCTCGCCGGCGGCGAAAAGAGACAAAGCGGCTTTGCGCACCTCTTGCCACAGATCGCCGTCCACCAGTCCGCGCTCGACGATTTCGGCTTCGCTCAAGGGCGCGTCGTGCTCTCCTTGTTCCGCCTTGGTGGTGGGGGTCACGATGACCTCATCAAAGCGGCTGTCGGCAAGCAAGCCATCGGGCAGGCGCAGACCGTAGATCTCGCGGACGCCCTTGGCGTATTCCCGCCACAAGCTGCCCGTGATGTGCCGCCGTACGATGACCTCCACCGGCAGGGCTTTCAGCTTGCGCATGAGCACGGCATTGGGATCGGGCAGGCTGATGACCGGGTTGGGCACCAGGTGCGCGCTGCGCTCAAAGCCCCAGGCCGCCATGGTGTTGAGCACTTGCCCCTTGCAGGGCACGCAGCCCAAGACCACATCGAAAGCGCTGATCCGATCGCTGGTCACAATCAGAAGATCCGACCCCAAATCATAAATGTCCCGCACTTTGCCGCGGGTGGGGGCGGGTAATTTCGGCAGATGGCTTTCAGCCAGGCATCGGTCGAGCATCTTGCGATCCATGTTCGTGCGATAGCATGGGGCTTGTCATTCGGTCAAGGTGTTGGTTTTTTTGCGCCGTCTCGTCTCTTTATCGTTTTTTGGCCAGCCAGATCGTGTGACGGCGGGCCCCGCTTTTGGGTCGGAAGGAGCGGGCGGTAAAGCCGCAATTTTTGAGGCGCCGATCGAAGGCCTGATCGGGATCTTCGCCCCAGACGGCGAATATGCCGCCCTTGCTTAGGGCCTTGTGGGTGCGGCCGAGCGCGGCCTCTCCGAAGAAGGGTTTTCCTATTTTGGCCTCGGCTTCTGTTGGGCCCTGGTAGAGATCCAGGATGATGGCGTCGTATTTTGTCTTGCTCTCTGCCGCCTTCTGGATGCTCTTTACGACATCGGTGATCTCAACGTTTACCCGTGGATCTGAAACAGCGTTTTCTGTCAAATCTTTCAAGGGGCCCTTGCACCATTCGATCACCACCGGGTTCAGTTCGTCCACTTGCACCTTGGCGTTTTCTGGCAGATTGTCCAGAGCGGCTCGCAGGGTGCATCCCATGCCGAGCCCGCCGATCAAAACCCTGGGCGCTGGATGCGAAGACAGGGCTATGCAAGCCTCCTCGGCCAGGATCAGCTCGGAGCGGTTGGCCTTGGAGTTCATCAGCACGCGGCCATCCACGGTGATCAAGAAGTCGGTATCCGCCCGCTTCAAGAGCAACAGGCGGCCCTCCTCGGTATCGACGGCGTCTAGCTCTTGCCAGGGGCGAGTCATCGGCGTTCCTTTCGATGCCAAGATAATCATAAGATCTTTGGGATTTCACCGAAAAAGGGTTTGCTTTTCGGATGACGCGTGGGTAGATCAGGCCCGAACGTGGAGGGTCGGATGAGCACTGAAAATGCGGCCAAAATTTTGATGGGCAACTATGCGGCGGCCCACGGGGCCTTGGCTGCGGGTTGTTCTTTTTATGCCGGATACCCCATCACGCCTTCCTCCGAGATCATGGAGATGCTGGCCGAGCGCCTGCCCGATGAAGGTGGCGCTTTCATCCAGATGGAAGACGAGATTGCTTCCATTTCGGCTCTCATCGGGGCCTCTTGGACCGGTGCCAAGGTCATGACCGCCACCTCCGGTCCGGGCTTGAGCTTGATGATGGAGGGTTTGGGTTACGCGGCCATGACCGAGACCCCGCTGGTCCTGGTGGACATTCAGCGGGCCGGGCCGGCTACCGGTCAGGCCACCCGCATCGGCTCCGGCGACATCATGCAGGCCCGCTATGGCTCCCATGGCGACTATTTTCCCATCGCCTTGTCTCCCTGGTCGGTGCAAGAGATGTACGATTTGACCATCCGGGCTTTTAACCTGGCTGAACGTTACCGGGTGCCGGTCCTCTTGCTGGCCGACGAAGGCGTGGGACACCTGCGCGAGAGCGTCATGCTGCATCGAAACTTCGAGTTGGTCGAGCGGCTGCGGGATGCGTCAAAACCTCCCTTTGGCTCGGATGACCCGGCGGGCGTACCCCCCATGCCGGCATTCGGCGACGGGGCCAATCTCATGGTCACCGGCTCGACCCACGACGCCTGGGGTTACCGACGGGTGGATCACCCCGAGATCCATGCCGGGCTGGTGGACCGATTGTGCCGCAAGATAAGCGACCACGCAGACGACATCGTGGAAACCGAGTCCCACTTCTTGGACGACGCCGAGTTGGCCCTGGTGGCCTACGGTTTCACGGGTCGCAGCGCCATCGCCGCGGTCAAGGAACTCCGCCGGCAAGGTCATAAAGTGGGCTTGTTGCGCCTGCGCACTCTCTGGCCCTTCCCCGAATCCGAGGTGGCGGAGCTGGGTGGCCGGGTTAAACGGCTGGTCGTGCCCGAGCTGAACCGAGGGCAGGTAGCGGGTTTGGTTCGGCAGTTCGCCGACGCCGATGTGGTGGCCCTGGGGCAGACCAACGGAGAACCCATTGAACCCAAGACCATCGTGGAAAAAGTCTTGGAGGTGCTGCCATGACCCGCTCC